>DATAKV010000094.1:0-4701 GCA_036261375.1 Anaerolineales bacterium | reverse complement strand
GAAGAAGGCTACCCGGGCGATCACCGGGCGACCTTCGTTCACGGTGTGTTCGATGATATTCCCATCACTTTCACCGAGCTCGCCAACATCCCGGACTGGCTTTCACTTTACGTTCTATTAAACGGCGAACGATTTTCGCTTGATTCGGGTACGGTCGAGTCATATGTGCGCCAGCTCGACATGCACACGGGTATTTTGACGCGCACGGTGCGATGGTGCTCCCCTTCAGGCCTGACGGCAACCCTGACGTTCGAACGATTCGCCTCGCTTGCGGATGAGCATCTGCTCTGCCTGCGCTGTACGGTCGTGCCCGAATTCGATGGCTCAGTAGAGATACGCGCAGCGCTCAACTCGAATGTGGACAATCAAGGAATCCATCACTGGTTTTGGATCGATCAGGGCCTTCATCCAGGAACGGACCCAGGGCAGGAAGTTGTCTTCCTGCAAACACGGACTCGTGCGACGGAGATTGATCTTGCCCTGAGCATGCGGATCGAGGCACACGGGGTGGATCCAAAATCCAGCTTCTGGGACGCGCAAGGTGTTCCCACCACAAGTGTCACCTTCCCTGCCGAGCAGGGCAAGGCCATTACACTGGATAAATTTGTCGGCATCGCCACGTCCCGCGACACAGCAGATCCTCTCGCCAGGGCGGTGGAGCATGTCAATGGGGTGCAGGGCTGGGAAATGGCGGTCGATGCCCACCGGCAAGCCTGGACCCAGGAATGGGAGCGGAGCGACGTCCAGATCGAAGGCGATGAGGAAGCACAGATCGGAGTCCGGTTCAGCCTGTTCCAGCTCTTGATCGCCGCACCGCGCCACGATGATCGCGTCAACATTGGCGCCAAGACCCTTTCGGGCTTTGGCTACAGCGGTCACTCTTTTTGGGACACTGAAATCTTCATGCTCCCTGTGTTCATTTACACGGCTCCACACATTGCCCGCAACCTGTTGGAATACCGATACCAGCGTCTGACGGCCGCCCGTGAAAAGGCGCGGGCCAATGGATATGATGGCGCACAATTCCCCTGGGAAAGCGCGGATGCCGGCGACGAGGTCACACCCACCTGGGTGCCCCACTTTAACGACCGGACCCAGCTTGTCCGCATCTGGACCGGCGATATCGAGATCCATATCTCAGCCGATGTCGCCTATTCCGCCTGCCTGTACTGGAAGATCACAGGCGACACGGAATGGTTCACCGAAAGAGGTGCAGAGCTTGTTCTGGATACCGCCAAATTCTGGGCCTCGCGTGCCGAATGGGATGCAGAGCGCAATCGCTATGAATACAACGACGTGATCGGTCCGGATGAATACCACGACCATGTCGATAACAATGCTTACACCAACTTCATGGCGCGCTGGAACCTGCGAAAAGCCCTGGATGTGCTGGAGTGGCTTAGGACGCATGCCCCGGGAAAGGCACAGGAACTCACGCAGAAGCTTGATTTAAGTCCACAGCGGCTCGGACACTGGAAAGAGGTCATCGACCACATCTACCTGCCCATGCGTCCGGACGGATTGATCGAGCAGTTTGAAGGTTATTTTCAACGCAGAGATATCGATCTTGCAGCCCTGGAGCCGCGCGAAATTTCGGCGCAGGTCCTGTTTGGCATTGAAGGCTGCAATGAGACCCAGATACTCAAACAACCGGATGTCCTGATGGTCCAGTATCTCTTGCGCGAGGAGTTCACCGATGATCAGGTGCGCATGAATTACGACTATTACACCCCGCGCACCGACCATACCTTCGGCTCGTCGCTGGGGCCCTCCATCCAGGCGATCATGGCCTGCGAGGTTGGCAAACCTGAGGATGCCTACGAGCACTTCATACGCGCCGCTCGGGCGGACCTGTACGATGTTCGCGGCAATGCCGGGGATGGCATCCATGGAGCGTCGGCAGGTGGCATCTGGCAGGCGATTGTCTTTGGATTTGCCGGGCTGCGCTTCAATGAGGTTGGCTGGACGACCCGCCCACGCCTGCCCGGGCACTGGAAGCGATTATCCTTTAAGTTTTTCAGCAACGGTGAGCAGCAGACCGTTGACATAAAACCGGCCATCTCGCCGGAGTCGGCATAACGAGCTGTCGCAATTGTGAAATGACGATCAAGGGCTTTATCTTCGACCTGGACGGTGTGTTGACAGACACCGCTGAATTCCACTACCGCGGCTGGAAGCGCCTCGCCGACGAGCTGGGCGTGTCCTTTACCCGTGAAGACAATGAAGCCCTACGCGGCATCCCACGCCGCGAATCGCTTATGTTGATCCTCAGACAGCGCCATTATCCCGAAGAACAACTCCAGGAGATGATGGAGCGCAAAAATAACTACTACCTGGAGCTTATTCAAACAATTCGACCTGACGATCTCCTCCCGGGTGCGCGGGAATTGCTCGAAGAAATTCGGGCCGCAGGACTAAAATCTGCCCTTGGCTCAGCCAGCAGGAATGCGCCCGAGGTCGTTGAGCGGCTGGGCATCGCCCACCTCCTGGATGTGATCGCCCATGGTGGCAGCGTGGAGCGCCAGAAGCCTGCACCTGATCTTTTTCTCCATGCAGCAAGCCAGTTGGGCTTGACACCTGATGAATGCATTGTTGTGGAGGATGCGGCAGCAGGAATTGAGGCCGCAATAGCCGGTGGATTCCACTCCGTGGGTCTCGGGCCGTCTGAACGCGTGGGCGCGGCAGACCTGTGTGTCCCCAGCCTGAAAGATGTCCGCCTCAAGGATTTATTATCTCCATTTCAATAACATCATTACCTCCCCCAACCGATCGAACATAAACATCCCTGAAATGAACAGGCGCCCAGTCGAGGCGCCTGTTTTTTTTATTCGCCTTTTTTCCAATGCATGGCGTGCAGTTCTTCTCCTTCTTCGAATCCTGAAATAATGATGATGGCTGATGCGACATTCCTGCCAGGATTCCGCCACTTGTGCTTGAGGTGCGCTGCGAACAACAAACTGTCACCTGGTTCGAGGAGATAGATCTGGCGCTCCACCTGGTACTCTAATTCACCGCGCAGGCAGAAGACGAACTCGTGTCCCGTATGTGACATGGTCCGGGGGCCGCTGTTCGAACTGTTTTCCAGGGTCAGCATGAACGGCTCGACCCGCCCAACAAACTGCTCCCCTCCCAGACCTTCAAAGACGCCGCGCGTGAACGACATGCGCGTGCGCGCATCGGATTTGAGAAATACAACCTGCTTCCGCTCGGTTTCGGATGCGAAAAACGAAGTAATGGACACTCCCAGCGCATCCGCCAATTTATACAGAGTACTGACTGAGGGCGACGCCTTGCCCCGCTCGATCATCGATAGCGCATTGGCCGAGAGTCCGCTGCGGGTGGCCAGGGCACGCATCGAAATATTACGAGCTTCGCGCAGCTCCCGCAGCCGTTCACCCACATTAACGGAAACAGCATCGTTTTGATAAAGCGTCATGTGACCACCTCATTAAAGTTTCTCGCATTATACAACAGCCGCTATGACATTATGCCTATGAATATGTGACATCACTCACTATTGTACAATCTGTCACAATATTATGATGGCAGCATATATTCGTTCATACGCATATAAGAAGGAAAAAATGGTCAATCCGATCCTCAAACAAGAAATCATCCAGCTCGAAGCGGACTTCTGCGCCGCTCTGTCCGACCCCACACGCATCTTCATACTCTATGCTCTTAATGAGAGGCCGATGAATGTGACTGAGCTGACCCATGAGCTTGGCATCCCTCAGCCGACGACTTCCCGCCATTTGAAGATCCTGCGGGAACGCGGCCTGGTCGACACTGAGCGGCAGGGTACTGTCATTACCTATCATCTGGCCGATGGGCGCGTGATCCAGGCAATGGACCTGCTCCGGTCCGCGATGCGAGACCGCCTCACCCAGCGCGCCAGTCTGGTCAACGAGCTTTCCTAAGGAGGCCGGATGAAGAAGCGCTTTCCGACCTGGACCTTGGGACTTTTTGGCATGCTTCTGGTGATTCTCGTCCCGGTCCTTTACTTCCTGCCGCGCGGAAGAGCCGCCTCTGCCAACCCCGCCGATTATCTACCCGAAAAGATGGTTCATGTCGATCACGCTGACATCGTCAAAGGTGAATTTAAGTCCGGGCAGGATGTCACCCGTGCCTGCCTTGAATGTCACGAAAACGCGGCGGCCGACCTGATGAAGACCACCCACTGGACCTGGGAATCGAAAGCCTTCGAAGTCCCCTGGCGCGATTCGGCGGTAACCATCGGCAAGATCAATCAGATCAACAACTTCTGCATCGGCTCGCAGGGCAATGAGAATAAATGTATGTCTTGTCACACCGGGTATGGCTGGGAAGAGGGTCGCGAGACCGCCCTGGCAAGCACCGAAAATGTAGACTGCCTGGCCTGCCATGCCGATCTGGGAGCTTACGCAAAAGGCGAATTTGGCAATCCTGCGGAAGGAGTGGACCTGCTCGCCGCGGCTCGCTCGGTCCGCCTGCCGACACGTGAGAACTGCGGGAAATGTCACTTCGACGGCGGCGGCGGCAACGGTGTTAAGCACGGCGATCTCGATGAGAGTCTCTACTTCCCGAGCGAGAACAACGATGTCCACATGGGCGGGGAGCTCAACCTGCAGTGCACCGATTGCCATTGGACAAAGGATCACCAGGTTCTTGGCCGTATGCTGGCTGACAATTACACTATTGATCCGCAGCAACAGGTTTCCT
>DATAKV010000092.1:0-3188 GCA_036261375.1 Anaerolineales bacterium | reverse complement strand
CGGTATGGCTACATTAACGGTGTCGTGCGCCAGTCGCTCCACCGCCCGCTCATCGACCGCCTGACCCTCACCGACCGCATCGACAACATTGTCACGCATAAGTGGCTTGGACTGCCCGTCTTCTTTGCCGTGATGTACATTGTCTTCCGGCTGGTGATCGATGTCTCGGCTCCCTTTCTGGACTGGACAGACGCAGTGATCAATGGACCGCTGGCCAACGGGATACGCTTCCTGCTGGACCTGCTGCCGGCGCCGTTATGGCTGCGTTCCCTGCTTATCGACGGGATCGTGGCCGGCGTGGGAGGTGTGCTGGTGTTCGTGCCGGGTTTGTTGATCCTGTACTTTTTCCTGGCCCTGATCGAAGACTCGGGCTATATGTCCCGCGCTGCCTTTGTGATGGATCGCTTCATGCGTATCGTCGGCCTGCACGGCAAATCGTTCATCCCGATGATCCTGGGGTTCGGCTGTGCGGTCCCGGCTATCTATGCCACGCGGACCATTGCCAGCCGCCGCGACCGTGTGCTGACGGCGCTGCTCGTCCCGTTGATGTCCTGCTCGGCAAGGCTGCCGGTCTACGTGGTATTCGGCCTGGCCTTTTTCGGCGCAAAAGCCGGGACGGTTATCTGGGGAATGTACGCGCTCGGCATCCTGGTGGCGATGATCGCCGGCATGATCTTTACCCGGACCATCCTCAAGCCGGATGTCTCCTCGGCATTCGTGCTGGAACTGCCTCCCTATCGCCGGCCGGCCTTGAAAAGCGTGCTCATCCATATGTGGGAGAACACGCGCGAGTTCGTCCGCAAGGCAGGGACGACCATTCTGACTGCCTCGATCGTCATGTGGATCCTGTTGAACATGCCCTGGGGCGTGGCCAATCAGCGCGATTCCTATTTTGGGAAGTTCAGCGGCGCAATTGCTCCGGTCTTTGCCCCACTTGGCTTCGGTAACTGGGAAACCGGCGGCGCGCTGGTCTCCGGCTTCATGGCCAAGGAGATCGTGGTCAGCACGATGAGCCAGGTCTATCTGGGTGACATGGAAGAGACTGAAGTCGTGCCGACCACGCTGGCCGAAGACCTTTCCTTCATCGGCACTGGGTTTGTTGAAGCCACTCTTCGCTCGGGAAAGATCTTGTTGAGCATCCTGCCCGGCGTGGATCTGATCGGTGCGGAAACCGAGTCAGAGGATACGGTCTTAAGCCTGGCCCTGCGCGAGCATTTCTCTACTCTGAGTGCAGTCGCTCTGCTCGTGTTCGTCCTGCTTTATGTCCCGTGTGTGGCGACGTTGGGCGCCATCAAACACGAGTTCGGCCGGTCCTGGGCGGTAACCTCTGCGATCTATCAAACCGTTGTTGCCTGGATCGTAGCGTTTTTGATCTACCAGGGCGGCAGACTGCTGGGACTCGGGTAGTCCCATGCTGGCGCAACTGGTCCATCTGCTCGAGAGCAAAGAGAATGGCCTCAGCCTGTCAGAGATCAGCCGGGAGATGAAGGCCCAGCCCTCGGCGGTTATATGCATGATCGGTCTTCTTGTCCAGAAGGGGAAACTGATCGAAGTCGGCCCCGATGGAAAGTGCTGCACCACCTGCGGCTTGGAATCGCAGTGCAATCTCCTGACCGCCCGTGGGAAACGGTATATAGCTGCACACAGGTAAAGGGAATCGTTCTCCACACCCTCTATTCGCAAGCCGCCAATGTTGGCGGCTTTTTCTTTTGATTGTGCTCTTTTTGGAAGACAGTGACGAAGGGGATTCGCCGGTAGGGAAATCCCGTAGGAGAGTTGGGTGATGGATTTCAAAACAAAATAACCCGCGCCTCGTTAGAAGGGTTGAGAAAGGTGAAGAAATGGACTGGAATGAGCTTCTTCTTACTGCCCTGCGGGCCACGTTTGTCTATTTTTACCTGTTGATTCTGGTGCGCCTTCTTGGCAAGCGCGAGATTGGCGCCTCGAGCGCCTTCGACCTGCTTGTAGCCCTCATGCTGGGCGACGTGGTGGATGAAGTGATCTATGGCGAGGTCACCCTTGCACAGGGCGCAGTGGCCATGGCCATTATCGCGGTCTGGCACCTGGTCAATGCCTTTGCAAGCTACAAGAGCGAGTTCATCGACAAGCTGACCGGGGCTCCGCCGACCGTGCTCGTGAAGAACGGGCGCATCCAACGCAAGGAGCTGGCGCGTGAACGCATCAATGAAACCGAGTTGTTCTCAGGCCTGCGGCTGATGGATGTCGATGATATCAAGGAGGTTAAGCAGGCCACCCTTGAGCCGAATGGACAGATCAGCGTCCTAAAGGAGGATTGGGCGAAACCGCTCCAGAAACAGGACCTGTCCGGCTCAAAGGCCAAAGCCTGAGAAGCTTAAACGATGGAAATTACCTTTACCAGCATCCTGGTCCGGGTCTCGGCGATGTACATGATCGCTCTCGTCCTGGTCCGCCTTTCGGGCAAACAAAGCATTGGGGAGTTATCCACCATGGATTTTGTGGTCATCACCCTCCTGGGCGATCCCTTCGACACCGTGATCTTCTCGGACGTGACCCTGGCCGAGGGGGTGGTGGCATTTTCCACCATCACGCTTCTGCATCTTCTGGTTACTTTTGTCTCCTCTCGCAGCGAAACCTTTTACCGCCTGGTATCTTCCCCACCCCGAATGCTCATCCAGCAGGGAAGGGTGCAGGGGGACATGCTGGCGATGGAGAGAATGCGGCCGGAAACACTTGCATCCGACTTGAGGCTTAAGGGGGAAGATCAACTGGTTGAAGTGCAAGATGCCTGGCTGGAATCGAACGGGAAGGTTAGTGTTTTAAAGAATAACCCGAGCAAACCGGCCCGTAAACAGGATCTGAAGCTGTTACAATAAAATTTCTCCCGTGTGGCTGTGCCCACCTGGTTGTCCATAAATTTCAGTGAAAAATCCAATAATACGGAAGCTATTGTTTACGTTTTAATAGATAGGAAATTATCTTGGAGCACGCCACTTCCTCCCTTACCGGCTCGACTGCCCTGGACCTGCTGATTGTATTTCTCCTGGTCCTGGCGAATGCTTTCTTTGTGGCCTCCGAATTCGCGCTGGTCTCTGTGCGCAAAACCCGCATCGACCAGCTGACTGCCGAAGGAAGCGGCGCGGCCGCCGTCGTACAGCGTGCCGTCCGGGACCTGGATCGCTACATCGCCGCCACCCAGGTCGGCATTA
>DATAKV010000087.1:0-2830 GCA_036261375.1 Anaerolineales bacterium | reverse complement strand
GGCGATCCCCTGGGTAGCCTGGCTCTTTATCCTCGTCTTTGTTTTTACGATGGCGGGACGCGGCCTGGCCATCTTCGACGAGTTCCAGACCATCCCACTTGTCTCCCTGCTGGCCGCCGGGGAGATCCCGCCAAAGTTCGTCCTGAACCCGCAGATCCATTTTGGTTATCACTATTTTCTGCTGCTCATTGCCGCCCAGATCATGCGCCTGGGAAACGTCTTCCCCTGGTTGGCATTGGATTTCGCCCGGGCGATCGTCCTGGCCCTGACGGTCCTGCTCGGCGCCTTATGGGCCTACCGTCTCACCCGCAGCACTCTGGCTGCTTATCTGACAGCCATGTTCTTGGTTTTCTCCACCGGTATTCGCTGGCTCCTGCTCTTGTTCCCCAGCGGTCTGCTGAACCGGATCTCCGAAAGCATTCAACTGATCGGCTCCGGCGCGGCCAGCGGCGGGACTCTGCGTGAAGCGCTGATCGGCACCTGGAAGATCGAAGGCGCAGGCCCATTCCCATTTCCGTTTGCGTTTGCCGATGGGATCAGCCATCCCTTTATCATGACCTATAACGGCATTGGCACCTCTGCCGTGCTGATTCTGATCCTGGTGTTGCTGACTGCCGACCGGCGAAAAAATCTGCTGGGCAGCCTCCTGCTTGTCATCCCGATCTCGGCTCTCGCACTGGCAAATGAAGTCACTTTTGGATTGCTCTACCTTGGTCTTATCGGTGTGGGCGCTCTGCATATCCTCCGCACCCGCAATTTAAATCTTCCTCAGGCTTGGGTTCCCTGGCTGGGGATCCTGTTTGCTGCGGGGGTCGTAGCCCTGATCCAGGGCGGCGTTTTTACGGATATGGCCCGCTCCCTTTCAGGACGGGTGTCCGGGCAGGCCGCCGAATCGTTCTATTCCAATGAGTTCACAGTCGTCTGGCCGCCGGAGGTTATCTCGATCCATCTGGGCAGGCTGCTGCTATCGAACCCATACCATTTGATCGCTGCCCTGCTCGAATATGGACCGGTCCTGCTGGTACTGCCGCTTGTTGTCATCCTGCTTTGGAAGACCGTCCGGCGCAGCCAGTGGGCGCAGGCAGCCTTCTGGATGAGCGGCCTGGCTGCCCTGGGCGCCCTCTTCATCGTTTATACTGGCTCGGCCGGGATCAGCTCGACCACCCGCATCCTGGAGGGAACGATCAATGTCTGCAAGCTGGGATTTGTCCCGCTGCTCTGGGTGTGGCTGCGCGGCAAACGGCCCGCTTTCCAGGTGGGCGCTTTCTCCCTCGGCTTGATGGCCATTCTGGGCGGACTGATCCACTTCGGCGTGTCCATGACCGCGGCCGCCAAACCTGTGAACACCTTCTTTATCACCGATATGGATGCCGGGATCATGGCAAACCACTGGAACAACCTCGAGCCGGATGCACTGGTCTTCGGTCCCGACCCGGTCAGAGCGGTGACCGTTCTGGGACGCTATTCCTTTTCCTCTTTGAGCTGGGGACAGTCTCGCCAGGAATGGGACCAACTGCTGCTGGCCCCCGATCCCTACGCGCTTCGCGCCGCAGGCTTCTCACACGTCTATTACGATATCGCCTACTGGGAACAGCTGTCGCCTCAATACCAGGAGGCGCTCACCTCCTCCTGCGTCAGGACAGTGGACCGGGCAGCTGGTATTCGCAGTGAAAAAGACTATCGCAGGGACTACCGCATTCTGCTCGACATCAAATCCTGTGTACCTTAATTTGTACTCTTGAGTGCAGAGGGTATAATCGCGACATTCTCATTGGAGGCGAAGATGACCGAGAGCAAACCGCTGAACTGGACTCCTAAACCCGGAGTTGGATTATCCGTTGTGCGCCGCGGCGATGGCGGCATGACCCTGACCTTTACCGACCTGTCGGATGCCACACTCCAGGACTGGCGGGAGTTCGCGCTGGAGCATCTGATGGGTGCCGACCGTCGTACACGCAACCTGTACGATCTGCGGGCCGTGAAGGAGATCCCGGAAAAGGCGATCCGTATGGCAGTGGAGGCGAACAGCGACCCCTCGGCGCGCAATATTCGCGTGGCAGTCGTGGTCGCCGACGAAAAGGTCGCCGAGGCGGTGCGGGAGGTGGGATCCCTGGCCCTGGCCGGGACCGCAAGCGCCATGAAGATCTTTACCGACATTAACGAAGCGGAGGCCTGGCTTGGCCGTCCCCTGGATCAAATCCCTTAACGTTGAAAATGCACAACTGAACAAGTGGACCTTAAAACAAAATCTCTTCAAATCGGCAACCGCATATTAAACTGGGGTTCCCGCACGTATGTGATGGGAATCCTCAACATCACGCCCGATTCGTTTTCGGGAGATGGCATTCTCGCCAAAGATGACATCGTCGAGGCAGCCGTCGATCAGGCCCGCCAGTTCCTGGCCGACGGGGCCGACATCCTCGACGTGGGCGGCGAATCCACCCGGCCCGGCTCGCAGCCGGTGAATGCAGGGGAAGAGATCGAGCGGGTCATTCCCGTGATCGAAGCCCTTGCGAAAGAATTCCCTGACGCATTAATTTCAATCGACACGTACAAGACCAGGGTGGCCGAAGCTGCCTTCAAGGCAGGCGCACACATCCTCAACGATGTCTGGGCGCTCCGGGCGGACCCCGAGCTGGCTTCCGTCGCCGCGGCCTCTGGCACGCCTGTGATCCTGATGCACAACCGCAGCAACCCGGCCAGTGTGGAAGTCCGTGAGCAGCTGGGCAACGCCTACCTCGGTTCTGCGTATAAGAATTTAATGGACGATATTAAGCGCGAGCTCCTCATCAGCGTGGACCTGGCAGTCAGGGCTGGGGTGCAGGGGACG
>DATAKV010000074.1:0-3492 GCA_036261375.1 Anaerolineales bacterium | reverse complement strand
ATTGCGGAACTTGACCCAGCCATCCGGGTCGTTGTAGCGGCGACCGGTGTTCCAGCCCACATAAGGATCGCGCTCATCGGCCGCGCCAAAATCCCGGACCAGGTCGCCGGGGCCCCCCCATCCGTGAACAAAGATGATCGGAAAGAACTTGGGCATGGTTTCCTCCTTTGGTTTTTCTAGAACAATGTTTGCTGTTTCGGCTGGTCCTCGTCACCGGGCCCTTTCCAGCCATACTTTTTCATATCCACTTTGTCCTTGACGAATACAACCCCCTCGTCTTCAAGCAGGATACGCTGGCGCTCCGCACCCGATCGCTCACTGATCTTGCCCTGTGAGTTTATCACTCGCTGCCAGGGGACATCGTCCGGACAGGCGGCCATGGCGCCTCCCACCCAGCGGGGACTGAAGGCCTTGTAGCTGTCGAAATCCACACCTACGGGGGGAGGGATCATCAGTGCGATCTGGCCGTAGGAGGCCACTTTCCCCGGCGGGATCTGGCGCACCAGGTTCCAGACCTGTTCGTAATACGCCTGCTGGTTGGGAGGAGAGGAGAAGCGCATGGCTTATACCCTGTACGGGCGGACGGCTGTCCGCCCCTGCGATTTATTCCACAAACGTTCCGCCCTTGACCGTCTGCTCGATCAGCGTCCGGGCGGGGGTGAACTTCATTTCCACTTCGATCTGCTGGAAGCATTTGTTGGTTCCCATCAGGACCTTACGGCCGAAGTAGACGTTTTGATTGCCTTCGAATTCCAGGCTGAGATCGTTGTCCAGGTCGACGCGGCCTTCGATGACCTCGCCGCAGCGGTTGCATTTTACCTGGAAGACGTAGTATCTCTTGTCCGGTTTGGCAGGGTCACTGCCGAACAGTTTTTTGAGGAAGCCCATGGATGCCTTTCTGACGGTGGACCGTGGACAATCGACCATTACGAACTGCGGACCACGGTTAATCGTCTTTCAAGATCGATTCTATCTGATTTAACTCATCCTCGCTGAAATTCAAATTGTTCAATGCGGCGAGGTTGTCTTCGAGCTGCTTCACACTGCTGGCGCCGATCAGGGAAGACGTGATGGCCGGTTTGCGCAACGTCCAGGCGATGGCCATCTGGGCCATGGATTGGCTGCGGGCCTGGGCGATCTCGTTGAGCTTCTGTACTTTGGGGAGGTTCGCTTTGACATCGTCAGGCGTCAGCCAGACGCGCTCCGTCTTGGTGGCCCGCGCCCCGGTCGGAATGCCGTTCAGATAACGGTCGGTCAGCTGTCCCTGAGCGAGAGGCGAAAAGACGATGCAGCCGATCCCCTCTTCCAGCAGCACATCCAGCAGGCCCTCTTCGATCCAGCGGTCGAACATGTTATAGGACGGCTGGTGGATGAGACAGGGTGTCCCCATCTCTCGCAGGAGCTGGGCGGCGCGGCGGGTCTGGTCGGGATTGTAGGACGAGATGCCGACATATAACGCCTTCCCCTGGCGGACGGCGGAGGCCAGCGCGCCCATCGTCTCTTCGAGAGGGGTTTCGGGGTCGAAGCGGTGACTGTAGAAGATATCCACATACTCCAGCCCCATGCGCATCAATGATTGGTCGAGGCTGGCAAGCATATACTTGCGCGAGCCCCATTCCCCGTAGGGTCCCGCCCACATATCGTAGCCTGCCTTGGTGGAGACGACCAGCTCATCGCGGTAGGGGTGAAAATCCTGCCGGTAGAGCAGGCCAAAGGTTTCCTCCGCAGACCCGGGCGGGGGGCCGTAGTTGTTGGCGAGGTCGAAGTGGGTGACACCCAGGTCGAAGGCGCGGCGGGCAATGGCGCGGCCGTTCTCGAGCAGGTCGCGGCCGCCGAAGTTGTACCACCAGCCCAGCGAGATGGCGGGCAGCTTGAGGCCGCTGTTGCCGGTGCGGTTGTAGGTCATCGAATCGTAACGGGAATCGGAAGCGAGGTAGGGCATGATGTTTTCCTTGAATTGGAATCATCCTATGTAGAGACGTTGCATTGCAACGTCTCTACATAGGATGATTATTTGTAAATCAATTGAAACCGTTCGCAAACCAGCGGCATGTCTTCTGAAAATTCCCTGCCGATCTTGGGCAGCGTGCGTGAGAAGAAATTCTTGTGCGCCTCCCGCCAGTACTCCAAGGAAAAGTCGCCTTCGCCCTCGGCCTGGGCAAACTCGGAATCCACATCTTTATATTTTTCTATGGTTACCTCGGTGGTCTCGACGATACAGAGCGGCTCGCCGCGGCCGTCGAGCACAATAGTGATCTGTCCGACGGTGGGGATCGGCTTGCCTTCTGCCTCCCATTCCCAGAGGGCGGAGCAGGTGGCGGTCTTGATGCCGCGGGCGATCAGGTCGCCTAATTCATCTGCCATCTCAGGGCCATCTCCCCAGCCTTCGGCGATGTAGGTTTTGGTATGGTACGGTGAATCTTCTGGAAGAACGGATAAAAATTTTTGCCAGTAGGCTTTGATCGATTGTTCTGTCATTTTCGCTCCGTATTCTTTAAGTAGTAGTTCTAGGGTCGGATGACTGCGCCCGACCATCGAAACGTGTGATCAATTGTATGCCAAAATAATGGACGACGAAAAAGGCAAGAAGAGCATATATCCATACCCAGGATTGTTCCCGGCTCAATCCCCATAAAGCTGGCAGAGAAGCAGCGGCCACAAGAGTAGTCATTTGCAGGATCAGCACAACAGGTGAAGGCTGCGAGGAGCTGGATGATTCCGTTGGTGGCATATGCGGCAAATGTTTCTGGATTAACCCCAGAACCCTGGCAAACAGCTCATCCGGAGGCTGGAGCACCCACGTCCGTAATTGCGGACTGTAGCTTGAATAGAGACTGATCAAGCCTTCATCCGGGCCGATCTCGTAATGGCTATAACTTTTCCATTCAACAAGGGAACCACCATACATCAACCCGGCCTCGGAAATGCCATAGCTGGCCGGGCGGATCCACGGCTGGGCCATGTGATAGGCGACCATGATCCCGGTCACATAGCTGGTAAAGAACACCGCAAACATGGCAAGGATGGAGAGCAGGAGCAGGCCTGCTCCCGGAGGTGACGTGAACAACTTGAACCCGGATAGACTCCATAGGAGCAGTCCAACAATCCCGATCAACCCCAAGGAATGAATTGTGACAGCAGCCATTGTCAGCGTTTCGTAGCGCCAGGGAGATAACGGAGCCTGCTTCCAGCGCAGCTCCGCCTGCGGGTGTTCCTGGGAACGCATCTTCTTTAATCCAATCGTTCCCATTACCAACCCAATGACCCCGGAGATGACTGCCGGGCTGACGACCCAGTTCAACTCATGTTTCCTTTATAAAATGGATAAGACGATAGTCTTTTGCTACGGCATCCAGTTTGGCATCGTCCAATTTTTTAGGGTTGATCCCAAATAACGGACCGGCGAACCCGGAATCAATGATAACCTGTCGAAGCAGGTACAGGCGCCGGGGCGAATCCGAAATATCCTCTGCACAGAACCACATCTTTCCT
>DATAKV010000063.1:0-11942 GCA_036261375.1 Anaerolineales bacterium | reverse complement strand
GGTTATAAAAATTCGGCAGCCCGGCGAGCACATCCTCCAGGATAGATGCGGCCAGCGGATCTTCCCCGTAGCGGTCAATGTAGCGCGCCGCGCCAAGCCCCACGTCGAACTGCGTGATGGCTTCTGCTGACTGACGCGTATCGGAGACGTAGGCGCGCCAGTAGCGTTGATTGTCAAGTTCCACCCAGGTGTCGGGATCCTGTAGGTCGGCCAGGCTGCGACGAGCCAGGTCCTGCCAATCGGGCAGCCCGTCGGTTGGATGGGCGATCAAGTCATAGGCGTCAGCCACCTGCTGGAGGTACCGCAAAAACATGGCTTCTTCGTCGGCAGGAGCGCCTGCTGTGAGATAGATATAGCCGTCGTACACCGGCAAACGCGTATTTACTGGGATCCGGTTTAAATCGCTGCGGCCGAAATTATGCCCGAACTGCCGGCCCTGGCGGGCAGGAAGACCGCCAGGGGAGAAACGCGTCGCCTCGATGAAGGGATTCAAACGCGTGACATCCACCCAGTGCATTAGTGTGCTATCCAGGCCTTTAACATAGCCGTAGAAACTGGGAGAGGCGAAGGCAGCCTTGTCAGCATAGCCGCTATAGTCAGCCGCCGCCTCAGCACCGCTGGACGCATCCACAAATGTCCATTCCGGTTCAATGCTGCCGGGCGGCAGCTCGGCCAGGTGAACCAGCTCCAGCTGGTAGCGGACCAGGCCGGGATTGTGCGGGTACACCCAAAGCCAGAGCGTAAAATCAGCCCAGCCGCTGGAACCCGTGAGCCGGAAACCTGGCCGAGCAGGATCGTCCAATTCTCTGATCTCGCTAACATGGCCCAGTAGTCCCAAGTCTCTGCCCAGTGGGCGAAGGGCAATTGCCACCGCGGAACCGGCCCGGCTCAACAGGATAGTGTCAGGGACTGCGGCCTGGCCGAAGTCAAGCCGGTAGTCGCCCGTGGTGAGCGCAAAAGAACTGCTGGTAGCCTCTGTCAGGCCTGCGGCAGGCTCGTCGCTGCGCCGGGCAAGCGGCGCCTTCAGGCTGGAATAGCTCAATTCTGAAGGAAGAAGATCGAAGCTGCCCTCCATTCCAGCGGTCACTGTAGCAGGGATGTCTGTGACTACCGTTGGTTCCGGCTCGCGTGTAGAGGTCTGGCTGCTGCAGGCGACCAGGGTGCTGAATGCGAGCCAGCGCAAGAGGATGATTGAGCGGCACATAGGGTCGCTTCGACGGCTGTCAGCCCTTGACCCCGGCGTAGCTAACGCCTTCGATGTAATAACGGCTGAAGAAGAAGAAAATGGTCAGCGGCACAATGGCGTTGATCATGGCGCCGACCAGGGTAAGATTCCACTCCGCCTTGTATTCCTGCTGGAAGACGCTCAGCGCCACATTCATCACCCACATATCGGGCGTGTTCAGGTACAACAACGGGGTGAGAAAATCATTCCACATCCCCTGGAATTGCAGAATAAAGAGGGTTAGCAGAGCCGGTCGGGCCAGCGGCAGCACCACATCCTTGTAGATCTGGAAATAGGATGCGCCGTCGATGAAGGCTGCCTCCTCCAGCTCGCGGGGAACTGCCTTGAGAAACTGGGTCAGCATAAAAATGCCAAAGGCATCGACGATACTGGGGAAGATCAGGGCATAGGCTGTGTTCACCCATCCCAATTTCGCGATGAGCACATACTTCGGGATGAGCGTCACGGCGCCTGGGATCATCATGGAGGCCAGCATAAAGTTGAAGATCAGCCCTTTGCCAGGGAAGCGCATGCGCGCGAAGGCATAGGCCGCCATCGAGCAGAAAATGACCATGACGAAAGCACGGATGACCGAGAGCAAGGCTGTGTTGAACAACCAGCGTATAAAGCGTCCACCGCCAGCCTGAATGGCTAACCGTTCGAACACGAACGTCACCACAAGGCCAATCACCAGCGCTCCGGCCATCGCCAACAACACACGACTCCAATCCGGGTTGGACATGGAGAGGATGCCGACAGCAATCAACGCAAAGATCGTCACGGCAATACCGACCGTCCACAGCAAGATCGGATCGGCAGCCTCGCCCAGGCGCGTGCGTAGGTACAACGCGCCGCCCATTCCTGCCAATAGAGCCAGGGCCAGTGAAAGAGGCAAACCGATGGCACGTGATACGCTTTGCTGCTTTCCTCCTGTGCTACTCAAGCCGACCAGCAGGAATACGACAAAGAAGACAAACACACCTGTGGATAGGCCGAGCGAGATCGCGCCGGCCGGGCGCGGCAAACCACCTACATCCGTGTTCCAGAGTTCGGGCCAGTTCTGCACCTGCCAGATGCTCGGGAAGAACGTGGGCGGCCAGGCAATTATTTCCGCATCGGTCTTGAACGATCCCAGGAATGCCAGTATGAAAGGCATGAACAAAACCAGGCCGACCGTGATCAATAGTGCATAAATCACGATCCGGCCGATCCGATTAGTAAAGCGCGCAGTTTCCGGAGAGATGGTGCGCTGGGCGGGGCGAGCGAGAGTAGCCATGCGTCCCTCTCCTTAGTAAGCCTCAGTTCCGCTCTCGATAAAGCGGCGCTGGATGTATGTGAAAAAGAAGATAATAACAGCCAGTAGTACTGCCATTGCGCTGGCGTAGCCCACGGTCGGCGGGCCATTGGTGCCGATCGCTTCAGAGTATATGAGATAGACGGGTACCAGTGTGGTGTTGAGTGGACCGCCTGCGGTAAGTATCTTAACCTGGTCGAACACCTGCCAGGTGCCAATGGTCCCGAGCACCACGATCAAGAGGATGACGGGCCGCAGCATGGGTACCGTAATCTTCCAGAACTGCTGACGGCGGTTCGCGCCATCGATCGCCGCGGCCTCGTAAAGAGGCGGAGGGATCTCCTGCAGGGCGGCCAGGAACATGAGCATAAAGGTCGGAGCCGTGGTGAAGATATTTTGGAACATGATAGCCATCCAGGTCACACTGGGCCCACGCAGATACCAGAGTGAGGATGGGATGTCGCCGCCGAACGCCTGGGCGATGAGCTGGAACAGACCGCGCGGATTATTGAGCCATTCCACCGCCGTCCATTCGGCACCAAAAGCTGCCCATAATTGCGTTAGAAAGTGGTTGAGGTAGCCGGTTTTCAGATACAGCCACCAGAAGATCATGGTTATGACGACAGAGGAAGCAACGCTGGGTGCATAAAACAACGTGCGAAAGACCTGGCTGCCTCGCACCTTGGTATTGATCAGCGTGGCCAGGGCCAGGGCCAGCGACGTCTGCAACGGTACAACGATAATCACATACCAGATCACGTTGACCAATGAGCGGACAAATTGTCCCTTGGGCGAGAGCGCCCTGATATAGTTCTCAAGCCCCACCCATTCCGGCGGCCAGGTAAACAGGTTAAACTGGTTGAAGCTGATGTAAAACGCGAAGAGGATCACCCCCACGGTAAACACCAGCGTCACGATCAGGTATGGCAATAGGAAGAGATAAGCTGCCAGCGCTTCCTGGCGGGCGCGGGGGTTATTGAAAAAGCCGCGGCGGGGTGGGGTAGTGACTGTCATGAGATTCGTCCTCCATCATCTGGACTTGTGCAGCGCCGACTTAGCTTCCATCCCCTTCGAAGCAGTCCGAAGGGGATGGAATATTGAATTACGAAATGTCTACTGGCCGTCCAGCGCCGCCTGGACTTCCTCCTGGGCCTGTGCGAAGGCTTCCTCTACGGTCTGGTCGCCGAGGTAGATGCGTTCGAGCGCCTTACTGACCGCATCGTTCACCTTGCCGGTATTTGGGCCCCAGTAGGCAACGCGCGTCAGGTCAAACGTGCCGCCCTGGGCGATGGCCGCGTCATTCGGGTCGGCCACCATATCGATCTGGTCGGGGTGAGTGCTGTAGGCGAAGCCTGTTTCGACGATCTCCCCCTGATTTTCACGGCCAGTGAGGAAAATGGCGAAGGCTGCCGCAGCACGGGGATACTGGGTTGCTGCGTTGACGCCGATGCCGTTCGTAAAGATTACGTCAGCCTTACCCTGCGGTCCGGTGGGCAGAGGCACAGCCTTCCACTCCACGTCAGTGAAATCCGTGCGCATGTAGTTCACCATCCAGCCGCCCTCATAGGTCATAGCCACCAGTTTTTTACCGATGGCCTCTCCGCACCAGCCGGCACCGACATCTGCAGGCGTGACCAGCGAGCCATCTTCCTTCATGCCAGCGATGAAGTTCGCAGCTTCGATCACTTCAGGCGAGTCGACCATTGCAGTGGTGAAGTCCTCACTGGCATATGCACCTCCGGCGCCAAAGGCAAACGGGGCAAAGCGCGCCCAGTCGGCACCCTGACAAAAGCCGGCATAGGTACCCTTGGCGGCAATGGCGTCCGCTGCTGCTTTCAGGTCATCCCATGTCCAGTCGGCAGTGGGCTCGTCAATGCCTGCGTCTGCAAAGGCTTCGGGTAGATATACCAGGCCTAGGGTTCCCCAGTCCTTTGGCAGGGCATAGGTCTGTCCGTCGAGAGTGAAGATGGACAGCAGCGCGGGGATGAAGTCGTCACGGCTGACCCCGGCCTCGGCCATATACTCATCGAGGGGCAGCAGCTGCTCGGTTGGTCCAAAGGCTGTCATCAATTGATCGTCAACATAGAATACGTCCGGTGCTGTACCGCCGGCCATGGCTGCCTTTAGTTTCGTCTGAAAATCGGCCGGGATCGGCTGATAGTCCACAGTCACATCGGGATAGACTGCGTTGAAG
The DNA here is from genome assembly GCA_036261375.1 of Anaerolineales bacterium. Taxonomy (GTDB): domain Bacteria; phylum Chloroflexota; class Anaerolineae; order Anaerolineales; family Villigracilaceae; genus Defluviilinea. Next base: position 7,229 of record DATAKV010000063.1, on the reverse strand, counting down.
CGCTCTATCGAGTCACGGTATACCTGCTGTTCGGTGTCATCGCCCCAGCCCGAAAACACAATTGTCGCGCCTTCTTCGACCTCGATCACGCCTTCAGCAGCCGGAGCCTCTGTCGCGTCAGTGCTCTCTGTGGCTGCTTCAGTGGCAGCGGGGGCTTCGGTTGCCGGCTCCACTTCTGTGGGGGCTTCGGTCATCGGCGCTTCCGTGGCAGCCGGGGCCTCGGTTGCTGCAGGCCCACAAGCAGTTAATGCGAATGCAAGGATCAGCACGATGCTGAAAGATGCAAATAGTTTTTTATTCATTCTCTTTCTCTCCTTAAGTTTGCCTATTTATTCGTACTCACGATTTTTCAAATCAATCAATCACGTTTATTGCAGAACCACCTCCTTTGCGGGTTTGATTTCCGTCACGAGGACATGACCCTCATGTCCTTACGGTCGAGCCCGAATCGGGGTATTATGCCGAGGTTCGACGAATGAGTTCGGGTTGCAGCAGGACGTTGCGTTTCAGTGGCTGAGTTCCCTTCATCAGGGCTACGAGGATCTCGACACATTCCCGTCCAGCTTCTTGGATAGGCTGGCGTACTGTCGTCAACGGGGGGAAGAGATATTGTGACATCGGCGCATCGTCAAACCCGATAATTGCAACATCCTGTCCAATTTCCAGACCGAGTTGACGGGCAGCATGAAGCGCACCAATTGCCTGCGTATCGTTGAGAGCCACAATAGCAGTGGGCCGTTCGGATGCTGAACTTCCAAGTAACCGGGCCGCCGCCTGGCAGCCAAACTCAAATGTTCCTTCGCCGCGTTCGATCCATTCCGGCCTGATTTCCAGCCCGCCGGCTTTCATGGCTTCAAAGAAGCCGCCCAAACGATCATTTCCTACGCGCGAATCCTCCGGCCAGGCAATTGCCGCAATACGGCGGTGCTGGCGTGAGATCAGGTATTCGACAGCCTGGCAGAGCCCATTGGCGCCATCGATGTCTACGTTAGGAAAATCCAGCTCGGGATTGGAGCGGCCAAAAGCGACGAAGGGAAACTTCCGCTCGAGCAGGAAAGCAATTCTTGGATCGTTGTAATTTACACTCGAGATCACAAAGCCGTCTACACGGCCGGTGTTGATCAGTTCGCGGTAATCATCTACCTGTGCCTGGCCTTCGCGAAACGGAAAAGGCAGCAGGTGATAGCCTGCTGCCGCCGCTTCCTGAAGCATACTGGAAAGGAATTGATCGAGAATGTGATTGACCTGGTTGGGGGAGGTAGGCACCCATGAATATCCAATCATGTGACTGCGTTTGGCCCGCATGTTGCGTGCAATCTGGTTGGGGCGGTAGCCTAAATCATGAACGGCCTTGATTATGCGGTCGCGGGTCTCTTTGGAGACCTGGGCCTGCCCATTGAGCACCTTCGAGACAGTCTGATAGCTCACGCCTGCATGGACCGCAACCTGTTTGAGAGTAACTTTCTGGCTCATGATCCTCTTTTACCTGGATAGGCGAACGTTCACCCGAACGTTCGCCTTCATTGTACTACTATCAGTATCCAGAGTCAATCAGCAAAATTCAATTTGATAATGTAAACAGGAATTAAGACGATATAAGAAATCCAGGAAGAACGATTAACCGGATAGTATAGGTTCGCTGGCCATGCTCTTTATACATCAGTCGACTTTTTAAGGGGAATATTCATCAGATTGTGAATCAAAACTGAGTATTCCACGTTAAGCAATGTACTCAAAGGAATTCCATGAAATCCTCATCTGATAAAAAGAAGCTGCCGAAAAAGGCCACCATCCCCGAACAGAAGCTTGGCGACACACCGGTTCCTCCCTGGGAAATGCCAACTCCTGAGGAAAAGCAGGATGCAAAGCCGGTCCGCCAGGCCTTGAAAAACGCCATCCGTCAGGTGGACTCCCCGGCAAAGGCTGATGCAGTCATCGACAAGCTGGAATCTGCAGCAGCTGGCGAAACGGTCGAGGGTGTAAAACAGACCCAGCCCGCGGTCGATACATCGGCCGATGGAGCGCAAAAGGTGCAGGACGCTGTTGAGGCTGTTACCCGCAAGGACAAGCCGGAAGCGGCCCTGGAGGAAACGTCTCGCGTGATTGCTGCGGCCGAAGGGCGCCCTCAGGAAGTCCTGGCTGAGGCCGCTCAGGAAGTGCTCAATCCACAGCAACAGGGCGCCGTACTCACGGAAGCGGATGAACAGAAACGTGAATATTTGAGGCAGGCGGTGCTCAGGCGCCTCAAGCCCGTGGATGCCCTGGATGCCAACCTGTTTCTGGCCATCAATCATCTACGGCATACCAGATTTCTGAATGGTTTTTTCTATGCAATTACATTTGCCTGGAATGGAGCCACCTTCTGGTATGCCGAAATGGTGCTCAGGGCGCTGCGAAATCCCCGGGAGGCGAAACGGATCTGGTGGGGCATCGGCTTTCCCCTGACGGTCACCGGCCTGCTCGTCGAGCTGCCGATCAAATCCTTTTTCCGGCGCCGCCGGCCGTTTATCTCCCTCATCCAGGCGATCGTGATCGGGAAAAAGCCCGGCACCTGGTCCTTCCCTTCAGGGCACGCGGCGGGAGCATTCGCCGGAGCCTGGTTGCTCAACCGTTCCTCCCTACACTTTGCTCCAGTACGGTATCTGCTGGCCTCTCTGGTGGGATTTTCCCGGATCTATCTGGGTGACCATTATCCGGGAGACGTTGCCTCTGGGTCGTTAATTGGTTTGCTTTTCGCTATGATTTTTCGTAGAATGACCCGGCGGCTATCGAAGTAATATTAGACGGCTCCACCTTATCTAGAAGGTAGGCCGAACGATTTGCAAACAGGATTTGAAATGTATCGAAAACTACGCTTATTCTTGATGGTGTTTGTAGAAACGCTCATGCAGCTGGTGTGGTATTTTTTTTGGATCATCCTGCTTTTCAGACAAAGAGCGAGACTCCCCCGCCACATGTAAGTGTGTCGGATTTTAACGGGTAGAAAATTTAGATTTATTCTCCTATTAAAGAAGAGCGACTTCGCGGAGCCGCTCTTCTTTCGTGTAGTGAATATCCCGATGGCTTACCCGCTTACGATCCGTTCGCCTTCGTACAGCTTGATGGCAATGAACGTGATCACGATCGACAGCAGGATCGTCAGGAGGGCAGAGACGATGATATTTGTACTGGATATAGGCTCATATCTCAGAAACTGGTTGATCAGGATCTGCTGTCCAAAGGTAGGGATCAGCATGGTCCACAAAGCGGGTTTGACGGGCAGAAAGGCCAGGGCCAGACCCGGCAGGGATGGGATCAGGCCGATGAAGGGCAGGTAGGTCCCGGCTTCCTTGGTGGTTTTCGTGAAGGATGCGATCAGGGTCTGGATGGCACAGGCCAGAAAAACGATCGGCAGACAGATCAGGAAGACAGAAGCCAGGGCTCCCAGGTCCAGGCCAAGCTGGACGCCGACCAGTTCTTCGACAGGCAATAGGTTAAAGATGGCGGCAAAACCTGCCAGGGTGATCAGGAGGTTGAAGGTGGCAAACGGCATAGCCGAAAGCATCTTTCCGATCGCAAACCAGCCGCGCGGCAGGGGGTTGATCAACAGTGGCTCCAGCGATCCGCGCTCCCGTTCACCGGCGGTCGCGTCCACGATCACGGGGGAGGCGCCGTTGAAGATCGCAAAGATGATGAAGTACGGCAGCATCGAGACGAATATTAATGCCTGGCTCTGCGGCGTTGCTGTATCCAATTCCTCGATCTGAACGGCGCGCAGCACCTCCGGACTAACACCCCTCAGACTCAACCTCAAAACTCCTAAGTACTCACTGTAATTCTCCAGTGCATTGCGGGCACGGGCAATATCCGGATTAGCCGACTGGCGGGTGCTGTCAAAGACCAGCCGGACGGTGGCAGTGCTGCCGGATGAAAAGTCCTCGCTGTACTCGGAAGGGATGATGAGGGCGACGTTGATGTCACCGGCGATCACAGCCGCCTCGGGATCTGCGGGAGCCGACCCGATAACGATATTACTCTGCTCGAGAAAGGCGATCAGGCTGGGGGCGTTTTCCGCACCGGCAACCGGCAGGATGAGGGGCTGCTCCACATTTTCACGGATGGTCCTGCCGAGCAGCATGATCATTCCACCCAGCAATAACGGCCCAAACATGGCCCAGAAGAAGCCTGTCATCCAGCTGCGATAATCGCGCATGTTGTCGAGGATTTCCTTCTGGAAAATCACGAATATTTTTTTCATCGTTCCAGCCCTTCCTCCGAACCGATTACAGCAACAAAGGCATCCTCCAGGCTTTCGCGCTGTGTCTGTCTGCGCAGCTCATCGGGTGTTCCGGTGGCGGATACGACACCCTGAGAAATAATAACGATCTGGTCACACAGTGCGGCGACCTCCTGCATGATGTGGCTGGTGAACAGGACACATTTTCCCTCCTCCCGCAGGCGCAGGATGAACTGCCGCATGGCGCGCGTACTCATCACATCCAGGCCGTTGGTCGGCTCATCGAGCAGAACATTTTTCGGGTTGTGCACCAACGTACGGGCGATCGCGACCTTGAGCTTTTCGCCGGTCGAAAAACCTGCGGTCTTCCGGTCGGCGATGGACTGCATGTCGAGCAGATGAAGGAGTGAGTCGATCTGCCGTTCGAGTGCTTCCCCCTCCAGCCCGTGCAAGCGACCATAATAGCGGATATTCTCGCGGCTGGTCAGGCGCGGATACAATCCTCGAGCATCTGCAAGCACACCGATCCGTTTCTGGACCTCGAGCGGCGACACGCGCACGTCGATGCCGTCGATCTGTGCGCTACCACTGTCCGGTTTAAGCAAGGTGTAAAGCATTCGCAGGGTTGTGCTTTTACCCGCGCCGTTGGGTCCCAGCAGACCTGTAATCTGGCCATCAGGGGCAACGAAGGACACATTTTGCACAGCTTTAACTTTGCCAAAGGATTTTGTAAGACCTTGTACTTGGATCATGTGGATGGCCTTATAGGTTTAGGGGCGAGGCCCGCTGAAATCGACAAAAAACGGCGGAGGCTGGATATTTTCCACGCAGTCGATGTCCAGTCCCCGGGTCGAAGCGGTCTCGATAAAGTCCTTGAAGATGTTGATGCTGCAGCGGGTGGTAAGATTCCCGTGTCCCATCCCCGGGAACACCAGGTGCAGCTCGTTGGTCAGGTCTTCGGCGATGGCTTCCGCATGGCGCGGCGGTGTGATCGGATCGGCTGCACCGGAAAGGATCAGCACGGGAACATCCGAAATGACCGGGCTGCGGAATTCGTCTGAAACATCGCCTTTCGGCCATTCGGCACAGACTTCCGCGAACTCGACGGTGCGATCGCCAAAGATGCTTCCTTCACTGCGCTCGACAGCTGCCTCGGCGGAGATCAGCGGCGCGTCCTCGGTGCAGGTCACGGCATAGAACATGCCGTCGTACAGGCCTGCATTGACAAGCAGGGCCTGGGAGATCAGCGGAACATAATTTTCATCGGCATAAGCGGCGTGAATGGACACCGGCAGTGTCGCCACCAGGTCAGGCACGTACAGCGTGTTGAAGACCATGTTTGTGATCATCTGGCGCGTGACGGTCAGGTCGAGCGGCTCGTGGGTCAGAGGATGCGGGATCATAATGTTTGTTGGCGCCTGGTCAAAGCGTGAGAGCACCTCTCCGAACTCCATTCGCAGATCGGGAAACGCTGTGCTGCACGCCTCGTCGGTTTCGCAGCGGGCGAAGAATTCATCGAGCGCAGCCTGCCCATCTTCTGCCGCATCCATGAACATCACGAAACCCGGGTCCACGACCGCGTCCAGCGTTAAGGTGCGGACTCGCTCCGGGAACATGCGCAGATAGGTCAGCGCGGCCCGCGTGCCGTAGGAGGCGCCATACAGGTTGATCACCTCATAGCCCAGCGCGACACGAACCTCATCCAGGTCGGCCATGGCGTTCTCGGTCGTGTAAAAACGCAGGTCAGCATCCAGGGTTTCCGGGCAGGCTTTGTAGATCGCAAGGGCCTGCTCATCGGTCAGGGATTCATCTTCTTCCGGGTCGAGACAGCGCAACGGCCGGGATTCGCCGGTTCCGCGCTGGTCGACCAGCACAATGTCCCGGTCTTCATGGATCTGGAACATCAAGTTGATCATTGCCGGAAACGTCTCGATGGCCGATTGGCCCGGCCCGCCAGCCAGCAGGAACAGGGCGTCCGGCTCGGGATCCCGTTTGATGGCCGGGATGACCGCTATGTGCAGGTCGATCCGCCGTGCATCCGGGTTGGCGCGGTCCTCATGGACGGTCAATGTGCCGCAGCGCGCGTCGACCTGGCTTCCTCCGGGAGAAGTCAAGATGCAATCCTCCAGCGCAATTGAGTTTTCAGGTGTGGGGGTCAGGTTGCGAGGTGTGCAGGATATGACCATGAGCAGCAAGAATAGTACAATCGTATTTTTCATAACAGCTATGATTATATCCAGTAGGGAAAATAAAACTGGATTACCGCTTATGCAGACAGTAATCCAGTTTGAATGTCAAACGTCACGAATTTCAGGCGTACATGCCCCAATCCAGCGCTGATGGGTCTTCCATCATCGAAAAGTCCCACATGTCCATGCCCATCTCGATAGTCACAGGCATATTGAGCCCTTCCACCGCCTTGGCCTTGGTCATCTCGATCATGGCTGGCCCGTACGGACAGAACGGTGTGGTCAGGATCATCTTCACCCGGGCGATGTCATTCTCAATAATGATGTCGCGTACCAGTCCAAGCTGGATAATATTCATCCCGATCTCAGGATCAACTACTTCGCCAAGCTTCTCACGGGCGTCCTTTACTTTATCGGGGTGGGTCTGGTGGATCGTCCACTGGATTTCGTTAATTGTCTCTTCGGTCATAGTTCCTCATCAAGTAAGTATTGACACGACGGTCAGGATTTTAGTTTTTTACCGCTTCTGGATGGACCACGTACGTGCAGTGCGCGCCCCCGTCCAATATGCACTGGACCTTGTTGGCAGGGAGTGCCAGCATCCTGGAAATGAGAGTCTGGTCCACAGTGCAAACTTCCGGGTGAGCAATGCCGATCTGGTAATAAGGGCAGGAGATCTCGTGGATCTGGTAATCGTTACCCTTCTTTTCCCATTCGACGGTAAAGCCTTCCTGAGCAAGCAGCTCTTTCACGAACTCAAGCCGTTCCTCCATGCTCATGCCCTGGATCTGGCTGCTATATTCGTTGGCCAGGTCCTCGGCAAT
>DATAKV010000058.1:0-5985 GCA_036261375.1 Anaerolineales bacterium | reverse complement strand
GGCCAAGGAGAGCGGCGATTTCAGCAACATTCTCCTCACGGATGGCACTGTACTCAGCATGCCGGATGGATCCGTTCCCAGCAACTGGGGCCAGTTCAAGAAAGCCCTGCTGGATAAGAGGAACAATCTCGGAGTGATCGTTTCCGGCCACGCAGACCCCGAAGGCACCGAAGATCCCCTGATCTTACAGGACAACATGAACGGGAATGGCAACGGCAATGGCCATGGATACGGCCGGGATAACAACCCCGGTAAAGGCAAAGGCAAGAATAACCGACCGTAGACAGCGATATAGAACGAAAGGAGCGGCTTTGCGCCGCTCCTTTTTGTTTTGCCCGTACTCCAAGCATGCAGCCGGAAATGTTGAAAAGTAGAAAATTCATCAGCTCTTTTGAAAGTTATTTGATAGAGACTGAGAGCTCCACCGGTTAAAATTACCGTGAGGTAAAACGATGCGACAAGTTGCTATTCTTGGAATTGGTCAGATCAAAGTGGACGAGCACTGGGATCTGTCCCTGCGTGAGCTGGGTGGGCATGCCGCCTTTGCCGCAATGCAGGATGCCGGTATGGAAACAGTGGATGCGCTGTACGTGGGGAACATGCTCTCTCCCATGGTGAGCGCCCAGAACCAGCTGGGTGCCTTTTTCTCTGACTGGGTCGGACTGTGGGGACAAGAATCCGTCAAAGTGGAGGCTGCCTGTGCTTCAGGCGCCGCCGCGTTCCGGGCCGGACTGATGGCCGTCGGTTCAGGTGATCTTGACTCTGCCCTGGTTATCGGCGTCGAAAAAATGACCGATAAGGCCGGCAAGGAGGTGACGGCAGCCCTGGCGACCGCTGCCGACGCCGATTATGAGGTGGAGCAGGGGATCTCGTTTGTGGGGATCAACGCCCTGGTCATGCGCCGGTACATGTATGAATATGGCTGGAAGCACGAGGATTTTGCTCCCTTCTCGATCAATGCCCATGCCAACGCCCTGCACAACCCCTATGCCCGGCTGCAAGAAAAGATCACAGCCGAGAAGTTCGAGAAGTCGTCCATGGTGGCCACTCCGATCAACCTACTGGATGCGTCCCCCATCGGCGATGGAGCGGCCGCGGCGATCATTGTCCCGGCGGAGAAGGTGGCTTCGCTCAACGGCAAGCCCAAAATAACGGTCGCCGGCTCGGCCTCCGCGACCGATTCGATCGCTGTCCATTCGCGGAAGGATCCACTGTTCCTTTCCGCTGCGCATCTCTCCGCGAAGCGGGCGTATGAAATGGCAGGCGTCGGGCCGGAGGATATCGATGTCTTCGAGCTGCATGATGCGTTTTCGATCATGACCGCCCTCTCGCTCGAAGCCTGCGGTTTTGCCGGGCGCGGCCAGGGCGTACGCCTGGGCCTCGAGAACGAGATCGGCCCGGGCGGGCGTGTGCCTGTCTGCACCCGGGGCGGGTTGAAGGCACGCGGCCATCCTGTCGGGGCGACCGGGATGTATCAGATTGTCGAGGTCGTCCAGCAGCTGCGCGGCGAGTGTGAGAATACCCAGGTGGACGGTGCCCGGATCGGCATGGCCCAAAACATTGGCGGATCGGGGGCGACGATCCTGACCCATATCCTGAAAGCAGAATGAGAACATACCCTGCGGACCGGATTTTCACGGGGCGCTTTGCCGGTTGGGCGTACCGCCGGCGGGACCTGTACCTTACAGTAAATTTACAAATGGACATTGCAAACCCATTTTTATTACTCCAGGTACTTGTCTCTCCCATACACATATCTTATACTTGTGTATGCAGGAAAGGAGGTACGCATGGCAGATAAACGAAAGATTAGTCGCCGTGACTTTACCTATTACATGCAAGTCACTAACGATATCACCAAGGAATTGCTCGGTTATCTCTCCGATATTAGCACGGGCGGCTTCAAACTGGACAGCCAGAAGCAGATCAAACCGGGCCAGGATTTTCGCGTCCATATCGAGCTGACGCCCGAGATCGCCGACAAGAATGCCATGGTCTTCGTTGCCCGAAGCAAGTGGTGCCACCCCGATTATGTGGACCCGAATACCTTTAATGTTGGATTCGAGATCATCAACATGCTACCCAGCGACATGGTCATCTTCCAGCGCATGTTCGATAAATACGGAGCAGAGAACCGCCTGAAAAACAGGAAATCCGACGATTATCTTTGGAAATAGACCAGGCAGTATCCATCAGGCCAGGCGGGCGGTGACAGCACCGCCCGTTTTTTATCCACCCTGCGGGCACCTGCACGTGCCCCAGGAGCAGGCGAGGAGGCTGCGAAGTCTTAGACACGACGGCTCCGCTTGTTGTACAATGGGCGGGATGAAATTCTCAACACTGCGCTCCATCGTTCGCTTCATCATGAGCATCATCGCCGAGATCGAAGTCAGCGGGATCGAAAAACTCCCGCCGGGAAATGTGATCGCCGCTGCCAACCATCTGGGACGGCTCGATACCGCAGTTCTTTTATGCATCATCGACCGGGAAGATATCATCATGCCGGTAGCCGAAAAATATAAAGACCACCCGTTGTACGGTGCGATCGGCCGGGCGGTCAATGCCATCTGGCTGAACCGCTTCGAGGCAGACTACTCGGCGTTGCGGCAGATCCTCGAACGGATGAAACAGGGCGGGCTGCTGGTTATCGCCCCGGAAGGCACCCGGTCCAGGACCGAGGCGCTGCAGGAGGGCAAAATGGGCGTAGCGTTTCTGGCCGGAAAAAGTGGATATCCCGTCCTGCCCGTGGCCGTGACCGGGACCGAGGACCGCCTGATCCTGGAGAATCTCAAACGCCTGCGCCGGTCGAAGATCAAGGTCATGGGGGGAGAGCTGTTCCACATCGAGATTCCACCCGGGAAAGGACGCGAGCAGGCCATGCGTACGGCTACAGATGAGATCATGTGCCGTCTCGCCGCCCTGCTCCCCGAAAAGTATCGCGGCGTGTATGCGGATCATCCGCGCTTGAAGGAGCTGTTGAACTCCCATGCGTAATATCATTCGCTGGCTTATCCGTCTTATTTTCAACCTGATTGCCCGCGTCGACGTCAGCGGCTATGAGAACCTGCCGAAGGATAGCAGTTTTGTCATCGCCACGAACCACCTGGGCTTCGTTGATGTCCCCATCGCTTATTATGCTCTTGACTACTGGGATATGTTCGTCCTGATCGGCGAAAAGTGGCAGGATGTGAAGCTCTACCGCTGGGTGGGAAAGCATTTCAACTTCATCTTTATCGACCGTTTCAACCCGGACCTGAAAGCCCTACGCAAAGTCATTGCTCTAATGGAGGAAAACAATATCCTCGTCATCGCCCCGGAAGGGACGCGCTCGCGCACAGGAGCCCTGATCGAAGCGAAACCGGGCGTCAGCTACCTGGCATCCAGGCTCGGCCGCCCCATCGTTCCGGTGGCTCTCACCGGTACCGAGGATAAAAACGTGTTCGGTAACCTCAAACGTCTGCGCCGCAGCCATATCACGGTCAAAGCAGGACCGGCGTTCACACTTCCGCCTCTCCCCCGCGAAAACCGTGACGAAGCGCTCAAGCAATACACGGATGAGATCATGTGCCATATCGCCGCGCTGCTGCCGGAGCGGTATCGCGGCTTTTATGCCGACCACCCGCGCTTGAAGGAGCTGCTGGCGTCTCAGGCTTGACAGTTATTCGAGCGGCTCGAAGGTTCCATCCAGGTGGAGGTAAAAGGTTTCTACGTTGAGGTTGGGGAAGAGAAGACGAATCTTGGCCCGTGTATCCAGCAGGTCATGCCTGTGACGTTTGTATGTGCCTTCCCGGCCGTACGCACGGCAATCTTCGTGATTGATCAAACAGACCGTTTCGATTGTGTGGATCTTCACCGCCAGCTGCACATACTTCAGAACCATCTCGTAATCGTGCACACTGCCCGCCAGGGAGATGATATCGAAGTTATCATACCCAAAGCGGACTGTGATCCATGGCTGGAGGAATTTCTGCAAACGGTAGTCCATGCAGTGGACGACCAGCGCGTCACAGTGAATGACGGGTTTGTGTTTTCGAGTGAAGGCCATTGGTTTTATAAAACGTCCCCTTCTCCGCGTTTCAAAAACTGACCCTCCCCGCTGTGACCCAGCCACCGCTCTCCATCCACGATACGCTTGCCGCGCAGGAAGACTTTTTCAGGCATGCCGGTTAATTCCCAGCCCTCGTACAGGTTGTAGTCTGTGCGCTGGTGGGCGTAGGCCAGGCCGTAGGTCACCTTCTTTTCCGGGTCCCAGATCACGATGTCGGCATCGGAGCCGGCGAGCAGGGCACCCTTGCGAGGATACAGGCCGAAGATCTTGGCCGGGTTCGTGCTGTTGTAGGCAACGAACTGGTTGGCTGTGATCCTGCCGGAGCGCACACCGGTAGTCCAGAGCACAGGCAGGCGGTCTTCGACCCCGGGCAGTCCGTTGGGGATTTTAGTGAAGTCATCCCGGCCCAGCTCCTTGCCGGGGATGGCAATCTCGTGTCCTTCGTAGACGATAGGCCGCGTCCCGTCATAAAAGAACGGGCAATGATCCGTGCCGATCGTCTGCAGAAGTCCCTCCGACAGGCCCTCCCACAGCCGGGCGTTATCCTGCGCCGAGCGCATGGGCGGTGAGCAGATCCACTTGGCGCCATCTTCGCGGCGCAGATCATCGATGGTAAAGAACAGATACTGCGGACAAGTCTCCCCCATCACCTTGACGCCGCGTTCACGGGCATACTTGAGCATATCCACTTCACCTGCCATGTTCATATGGACGATGTAGGCGCTCGCATCCGCAGCGGCGGCCATGCCTGCCACTCGCAGCGTGGCTTCGACTCCGCCCCAGCCGGGCCGCGTCAGCGCATGCCACTCGGGAGTGGTGTGACCCTCAGCAAGCGCCTGGGCGGTGAGTGTTTCGATCACATCCCCATTCTCGCAGTGTGCCATCACCAGCATACCGTTATCGCGGGCGATCTGCATGGCCTTGAAAATGCTGCCATCGTCGATGCGCAGGCGTCCGTTGTAGGCTGTGAACACCTTAAGTGTGGTGATGCCCATTTCCCTCAAAAACGGGATCTCGCTTGCAACCCGTTCATCGAACCTTGTCAGGTTCATATGGAAGGAATAATCGATGGCCGCCTTCTCCGCCATTTTCATCCAGATATCCACGGAGTGCTGAAAGCCTTTTTCCTCCAGGACCACAAAATCCATCACGGTCGTCGTGCCGCCGAAGGCCGCGGCTTTGTGACCGGTGTAATGGTCATCTGAGGAAACGGTCCCGAACATTTGCAGATCAAGATGCACATGCGGATCGATCCCGCCCGGCATGATGAGCTTCCCAGAGGCGTCGATGACATCTGCATTTGGATGCTGGAGATCCTTTCCAATCAGCGAGATCTTCTCATTTTCGATCAGGATGTCTGCCTCAAATGTATCTGAGGCTGTGATGAGGGTGCCATGCTTGATCAGGATAGCCATTCCATGCTCCATAATTTATTCGTAGGGTTCCTGCACTTCCTTGATCCCCAATAATGCGATCAGGATTTCCGGCGGAATATCCGCATCCGGTAAATCCGTTTTGTACAGCTGTTCATTTTCGGCCCGCTCGCGCAGGGACCGCCAGAGGAGCAGGCGCTCATCCCCGTCGACAACAAGGTCGTTCAGCGTCCGGGCGTTAAGCAAGTATTCGCCGGTGGTGTATAGAAAGGTAATCCGTTTCCACTTCTCGCTGACAACGGTCTTCGGCAGTCTTTCCAGGGCGCCGATCTGGATCTTGTAGTACTCTTCCCGGGCACGCGGATGGCCAGCTTCATCCTTCAATAGTTCTCCCCGCGTCGTCAACTCGTGGCCCTGAACCGGGGCTATAAATTCGATCTGGCCGCCGCGCTCACCAAAGGCGGAGGGCTGGTAAAAAGCCAGGTAATCCACCGCGACCACTTTGGGCGCCGTGCGGAGCGGGATACGGTACCAGCCCAGCAGCCGGGCGATCTCCAGGTCACG
>DATAKV010000044.1:0-2468 GCA_036261375.1 Anaerolineales bacterium | reverse complement strand
AGCATCTGGTACCAGATCTACGACTTTTATCTCAAGCGGCATTTTTACGTCCCATCGCACGATATGCGCCTGATCCCCAGTGACGAGCTGACACTGCTCTCGCCTGATGTCCCCGAGCAGGAAAAGCGGATCGTCGTAGATCTATCCACGCAGCTGGTGACGGCCTTCGAAGGAGAGACGCTCGTTTTTTCAGAACGCTGTGCGAGCGGCGTGCGCGGGACTGAAACTCCCAAGGGCGAATTCCGTACCTATCATAAGGGACCTTCCATCCACATGACGAACGAAGGCGATGCCGTCGAAAACGAATCGGTCTACAGCCTGCCCGGAGTGCCATGGTGTTCGTTCTTCACCGGCGCAGGCAACGCCTTCCACGGCACCTATTGGCACAACGACTATGGCCGCCCGCGCAGCCACGGCTGTGTGAACCTCCCATCCGCTTCATCGAAATTCCTCTATCGCTGGTCCCAGCCGGTCGTCCCCCCGGAGGAGGATTACATCCACAACCCGGGCGTGGGAACGATCGTTCAAATCTATTAACCGCTTCTTCAATTTTTGGTAATGCAGGTGAAGAAATTGTAAAACAGGAGATATCATGAATTCCATCTTTCAATTCCCAAACTATCTGCTTCGTCGCCAGGCCATTGCGCTGACGGGTAAATTCCGCTTTTATGACCCGGCCGGCCGGCTTGTCATGTTCAGTGAGCAGAAGATGTTCCGCCTGAAGGAGGATATCCGCATTTATGGCGACGAGAGTAAAACGCAGGAAGTGTTGAGCATCCAGGCCCGCCAGATCATGGACTTCTCGGCCGCCTATGATGTGGTCGATACCCAGTTGAACCAGAAAGTCGGTGCCCTGCGCCGCAAGGGCTGGAGCTCGCTTGTGCGGGATGAATGGGAGGTGCTTGACGCCAGCGACAACGTGATCGCCAGGCTGTTCGAGGACAGTATTGGGCTGGCCCTCCTGCGCCGGCTCCTGCTTGGCTCCTGGCTGCCTCAGAACTATGACATTGCCATGGGCGAGACCCGCGTCGCCGACCTCAAGCAGCGCTTCAATCTCTTCCGCTATGAGATGGACCTCGATTTCAGCATGGACCCCTCCAGCCGCCTCGACCGGCGCATCGGCATTGCCGCCGCCGTCCTGCTGGCGACCGTCGAGGGCAAGCAGAGCTAGCTCTCGCACTGAGCGAAGTATGCCCCGCCAACCCTTATTTTCAGGCCTGGTCGTGGACGAGAATGGCAAAACTGCGGACACCGCGTTCGTGGGCGAGGAACCCTGCTACGTGGTGGACGATGCAGGCTTTCTTCGTCACATCCCCTCCGAACAGGTGGACCGGGTGGTCCTGTCACATATCGCAGAAATGATGCGAGGTAGTGAGGATTTTCTCTCAGAACAGGCCGCCAAGATGATCGGGCAGGAGGACATCTTCACCAAGGCCATGCTCGAGACACAGCTCAAGAATATCGATCAACAGTTCGACCAGTTGTTGCAAATAGGCCTGCCCGAAGACACCCGCTTCTACCTGGGCATGGTCGGGTTTAAAGTGGTGATCAACGTGCATGGGGAGGTAGTCCGCGTGGAGCAGCCCAATGCTCCAAATGCTGAAGGGGACGAATAACAAATGCGGCGGACCAAAAGTCCGCCGTTTTTTTAATATATAATGTTGAACCGTTTCATTTGAGAGAGGAGATTGCGGTGGCAAATAAAAAGAAGATTCCTGTACAGCAAACACCCGTTGAAAAGCTTTTCTATCCCCTTCAGACCTTCCTGCAGCGAGAGGCATCCAGCGGTATCCTGCTTCTGGTGGCCACGGTCCTGGCACTGCTCTGGGCAAATTCGCCATGGGGCGAAAGTTACATAACGCTGTGGTCGAACAAACTCATGGTCGGTTATGGAGATTTCGAGCTTTCCAAGGACCTCCTGCACTGGATCAATGATGGCCTGATGGTTATCTTCTTTTTTGTGGTGGGACTGGAGATCAAGCGTGAGATATTGATCGGCGAGCTGGCCTCGTTCCGCAAGGCAATCCTGCCGGTTGCCGCGGCAGTCGGAGGGATGGCGGTCCCGGCGTTGATCTATGTCCTCTTCGACCCGGGCAGCCGCGGTTGGGGGATTCCCATGGCCACCGACATTGCCTTTGCCCTGGGTGTACTGGCCCTTCTGGGAAAGCGGGTACCCCTGGCGCTCAAGGTTTTCCTCACCGCGGTCGCTGTGGTGGACGATCTCGGTGCGGTGCTGATGATCGCCATTTTCTACACATCCGAAATTGTCTGGATCAACCTGGGCATTGCCGCAATCGTCATGGGGGTGCTGATCGCTTGCAACCTGCTGGGTATCCGCAACCCGGTCGTCTATTCCGTGCTGGGGGTCGGCCTGTGGCTGGCCTTTCTCTATTCGGGAATCCATACCACGATCGCCGGTGTCCTGCTGGCTATGACCATCCCGTCAAAGGCGCGCGTGAATGACCGGG
>DATAKV010000037.1:0-1702 GCA_036261375.1 Anaerolineales bacterium | reverse complement strand
CGGCCTGCCCCCGCAGATCCCCGGGATGGCTGTGCGGGGCAGTCTGCCGATACTCGTGGGCAATGTGCAGGTGGGGTATGCATCCACCTCCACCTGGTCGCCGCTGCTGAAGAAGTACATTGCGTTGGCCCATTTGCAGAAGCCCTATTTCGAGGCTGGCACGGATGTACGGATGGAGATCACATTGGAACATCATCGCCAGCACGCGCCGGCAAAAGTGGTGAAGCTGCCATTTTATGAGCCGGAGTGGAAGAAAAAATAGACAATGGACCGTGGACCATGGACTGTGATCTATCGTCCATCGTCCATTGCCAGTACAGGAATTATTTATGACAGCCAATCAATATGATGCAATCATTATCGGCGGCGGGCATAACGGACTGGTTGCCGCAGCCTATCTGGCCCGGGCCGGCAAAAAAGTTATCGTCCTCGAGCGACGGCACATCGTCGGTGGGGCAGCGGTGACGGAGGAGATCTTCCCCGGTTATAAATTCACCGAGTTTTCATATGTGGTCAGCCTGCTTCGGCCGGAGATCATCCGGGATCTGGAACTGCCGAAGCATGGATTGAAAATCCTGCCGCTGCCAAGCACGTTCACACCCATGGAAAATGGGGACTATCTTGCGGCATGGGATGACCATGACCTGACCCGCCAGGAGCTGTACCGCCATTCCCCAAAAGATGCGGAAGCCTATGACGAGTACGCCCGCGTCATGGCCCGCGGCGCAAAGGCCATAAAACCTATCATTAACCTGATCCCCCCTGACCCCTCCTCCCTATCCCTGCGCGATGTGCTCGGCTTGCTCAAGGTTGGCCAATTCGCAAAAGGTCTTTCCGAAAAAGAGTTATATACGATCGCCAGGCTCGCCACGCAGTCCTCGGCGGACCTGCTGGAGGAGTGGTTCGAGACCGATGCGCTGAAAGGCACGAAGGCTGCCAGTGGGATCATCGGCACGTTCCTGGGTCCACGCTCGCCGGGGACGGCGTATGTGCTGCTCCACCATTACATGGGCGAGATCGACGGGGCTTTCCGCGCCTGGGGGTTTGCCAAGAACGGCTCGGGCGGGGTGAGCGGCTCGATCCACAACGCGGCGAAGGCGCTTGGAGTGGAGATCCGGGTCAGTGCAGGAGTGAAGCAGGTCAAAGTTAAAGGTGGACGAGCGGTGGGTGTCGTTCTCGAGAACGGCGATGAGTTCGACTCGAAAGTCGTCATGTCGGCTGCGGATCCAAAACGCACCTTCCTCCAATTCGTGGAGCAAAAGCATTTCCCCGATGAATTTGTAACGTCGATCCAGAACTTCCGCACGCGCGGCTCGTCGGGCAAGGTCAACATTGCCTTGAGCGAGCTGCCGAATTTCACCGCTCTGCCCTTCCAGGGCAAGGGCGCGGACTCGGTCCTGCATCGCGGCGCGGTGTCCATCAGTCCGAGCATTGACTACATTGAGCGTGCTTATGACGATGCAAAATACGGCCAGATTTCGAAACGGCCCTATCTCGATATGATCTTTCCATCCATAATCGATCCGGATATGGCGCCTCCGGGACAGCATGTCATGTCCTGTTTCGTTCAGTACGCTCCCTATGATCTCGAGGGCGGCTGGAACGATGAACGCCGGGATGAGCTGGGCGAAGCAGTACTCTCGACGATCGAGGAATACGCGCCGAACATCCGTCAATGCATTGTCGGGATGCAGGTCATCTC
>DATAKV010000032.1:0-2103 GCA_036261375.1 Anaerolineales bacterium | reverse complement strand
CGCCAAGTGTTTTTAGAATAAATCCTTGTTCTCTTTCACCCAGTTGAAAAGCCGCTCGATCCCTTCCCGCACACCGACCTGCGGCTTCCAGCCCAGCTCCCGTTCCACCTTGCGAATATCGGCATAGAATACGCGCTGGTCACCGGGCCGCCAGTCACCGCGCCCGACTTCAAGTTTCTCTCCTATCAGATTCTCGAGCATGGGACCGAACTCCGCCCAGACCGACATCACATTATCCGGCCCGCCGCCCATGTTATAGACCTGGCCTGCGACCGTATCGATCCTTTCCACAGCCACATCATAGCCATTCAGCAGGTCGTCCACATACAGGATATCGCGTACCTGCTTGCCATCGCCATAGACGGTCATGGGGCGGCCGGTCACGGCCGCGATCATGAACCATGCCACCCAGCCCTGATCCTCGATGCCAAACTGGCGCGGGCCATAGATACAGCTCTGGCGGAAGACCACCGAACGCAGTCCATAGATGCGAGAATAATCACGGACATACTGGTCGCCAGCCCCCTTGCTGCAGCCATACGGCGAATGGAAATCAAGGGGCTGCGATTCGGGACATCCGTACAGCAGGTCCCTATATCGCCAGCGGGTTGTCTCCTCGGCGAGCTCCACATCCTCCATACCGCCATAGACCTTGTTCGTCGACGAATAAATAAAAATGGGATCCCGCCCCGAGAGCCGTGCCGCTTCGAGTACGTTGAACGTGCCCAGCGCGTTCGACTCGAAATCGTCGCGCGGGTCGTTGACTGAAGTAGTCACAGCGACCTGGCCGGCCAGATGCACGATCACATCCGCTGCGCGGGACGCTTCCCTGATCCGGGAGGCGTCCCGTATATCCCCAACGATCACGTGGAAAGCACCCTCACCAAAACTGTCTTTTAACCAGTCGAGATTGCGCTGCGCACCGCCGCGCGACAGGTTATCATAGACGGTCACCTTCTCGCCGCGTTCGACCAGCCTGTGTACATAATTCGATCCGATGAATCCTGCACCCCCGGTGACAAGATAATGACGATTCATTTCTTTCCTCTCTATAAATAAGTTGAGTCCTAGATGGGAGATGCAGGGTTTGGTTACATCTACTGCCAGCTGTTATAACCGGCTCTTCTTCTCATGGCAAAGAACGATACCATGACCACCCCGAAAATAAACCCGCCAATGTGTGCCCACCAGGCGATCCCGCTGCCTCCGCCGCCCTCAATGGCAAACAGCCCCGAATACAGCTGTGAAAAGAACCAGAACAGGAGAAATAAAAAAGCCGGGATTTCGATCAGGGTGAAGATAAAGAGGATGGGCACCAGGCTTGCGATCCGCGAGCGCGGGAACAGGACCAGGTACGCACCCAGCACGCCGGCCACCGCGCCGCTGGCGCCGATCATCGGGGTATCGCTGGAGGGAAGAATATAGGTCTGCAGCAGTCCCGCGGCCGCGCCGCCGAGCAGATAAAAGATCAGGTAGCGGATGCTGCCCATGCGCCCTTCGATATTATCACCAAAAATAAACAATACCCACATGTTGTTGATGATGTGGAACCAGCCTCCATGCAAAAACATGGAGGAAAGAATATTCACCCATGTGGAGGACGGGTCGCTTATGAACTGGCTCGGGATCAGGCCCCAGGTGAAAATAAATCCTTGCAGGGTCGCTTCATCCATCCGGATTTCATACAGAAATGCCAGAACATTTACAGCGATCAGTGTCAGGTTGATGATGGGAAATTTATGGGAACGGACCGTATCGTAGAGGGGAAACATGTTCTACCGGCTGCTCTCCACATTTTCCCTTGCTCTGAAATTCTTCAACTGCTGGTAGACCCCCGAAAGCGTCTGCCCCTCCCGCAGGAGGCCGATGCCTCCAATGACACCGCTGTTGATGTAGTTATACAGGCGACCTGTCAGGGCGACGGCCAGCGCCCTGGATTCATCACCGGTCAGCAGGGTGATCGCGCCGCCGAATGCGCCTTCGAATGTGCCAACCGCTCCCGGCAGGGATGGGATCGCGCCGCCGAACGCCGCGGCCCCCAGCCCGAACATGCCCCATACCACCTGCGCCTCCGGAAAGAACGCCAGGATCATCAGGTAATAG
>DATAKV010000029.1:0-4110 GCA_036261375.1 Anaerolineales bacterium | reverse complement strand
AGGAACACATCGATTACGATCAGAATGATCCAGAACCACTTGATGAAACCGGGCATGCTGCGCTCGAGCAGGGCTTCGGAGGGTTTCCCGGGGTTGTAATACACCATCACCTGCGCGCCAATCGGATAGCGTTCGACAACCTTACGAGCGCCGCTCCCGCCGACCTGCATGCCTGGCATGACTTTGCTTCCCTGGTAGGGCTGTCCCAGGACCTGGTAGGCGTAGTGGACAACAGGATACGGCGTGGAGCCACCCTCGCTGCTGCTGCGCATCTCGATCGTGGAGTGCGTCACCGTGCCCAGGGTGGAAGGCCAGCCGGCTGCCTGCGCCACCTTGCGGCGGGTGAAGAAAATAATTCCAAGAAAAATTGCATCGAAAATAAACAGGGAGCCGCAAATGGACAACCCTACGATGATGTTTTCGGTGGTCATGTTCTCTCCCGGAAATCAGAAATGTTGTTGCCGCAGGGTGCTATTTGATCGTTACCTGGATAATTGCTGTATCAACACGTTGATCGCTCCGGACGACCTGCAACTGTACAGCATACAACCCGCTCAGGCCGCCGGTGTTCCACTCGGCCAGGGTATCGTTCGTTACAGGTTCATTGCCTTCGGCGACCTGGATCCATTGGTGTGGGTTCAGGCCCTGGCCCACGACAACGCGATAGGAGACAAAATCGTCACCTGCAGCGGTGCCTTCGATTTCCACATCACCGCTGACCTCTGAAAACAGCTCAGGCGAGACGATGTTCACATGTTCATCGAAGCGCGGCGGTTGGATCACATCATAATTGGCGGGGGGAATTTCAAGGCCCGCGGCTTCGGCCCATGAGCGCGCATCGCCGGGTACAACGAGATAAATCTGATCCTCAATCAATTGAGGCAGTGTAAAGACCGTGGCGAGCAGGCCCGTCTCACGGTTGATGGCATAGCGGCGGTACATGTTGTCCGGTTGGATGGGCTCGTTGCCGTTCAGAAACACTTCGCTGACCAGGTTCGGGCAATCCGCGGTAGGCAGCATACCTGAGGGATCGCAGACGTTGATCACGGAAACGTCGGCAGGAAGGGCCCAATCTTCGGGCGCTACATTCTGCGAGGCGACCTGCATCAAGGCGTTCCACAGCACGGCCGGGATGCGCGCTGTCAGTTCGTCTTCCCGGCGTGTGCCCGTCCAGACGGCGACGACGCGTGCGGGCGAATACCCGACCGTCCAGGCCTCCCGGGCGTCCTCTGTTTGCCCGAGCTTTACGGCAGCCGGAAAGCCGACATCCAGAATATTCGAACTTCGTAAGATTCCTGCGCGCGCGCTTTCATCGCTCAACGAATGATTTACCAGATAGGCCAGTCCCGGAGTGACAACCGGTTTGGCCTGGGTCGTGGACCCATCGAGCCAGAGACTACCGTCATTGCCCTCCATCCTAAGCAGCGCAGTGGAATGAATTTTCTCCTCGAATTCCTGGCCGAACTGGACTCCATTCTGGGCAAAGATGCCAAATGCGCCTGCCGCGTCCAGCAGCGATAGCTCTTCTCCAGGCGAGATGCCAAAGGAAGCGGCGATCCGGTTGACATTCTCCATGCCCATCTGGGAACGGACCTGGGCAGCGGGCGCGGGATAATCGTTTGCCAGGGCAACCCGCAGGCGCATGGGACCGTGATATTCGCCGTCAAAGTTCTCGACATCACTTTTGCCGGGGATATCCCAGATCAGCGTGGCGGGGCTCAGGCCGCGGGTGAAGCCTGTCAGATAAACGAACACGTCCAAAACGGACCCGGGCCGATGCCCTGCGATCAGGGGCGTTTCCTGCGCCTGGAAGGTCTCACCGACCGCGGCCAGGATCTGTCCTGTCCTGGGGTCGGTGATGACCGCGCTGGCCGATGAGTCAGGAAGCATGACTCCCGGCGGCAGGGCAGGCAGGAACCGCAGGGCTTCACACTGCTGGAGCGGGTCGGGCAGGCCGGCCAGCCGGGCCGCGTAGAACGCGGTGACACAGGAGGCTCCCTGTTGCACTTCGTAATCGAGCGTGGAAATGATCGTCAGCCCGCCGCGCTCGATCCGCTGGCGGGGGAACCGGGAGTCGAGCTGGGTGAGGAGCAGGTTGACAAAGGCCGCGGCCGGCTGCGGCTGGGGAGGATACGGCGTCTGGAACGAGATCGACTCTCCCAGAGCATTGGCAGCCGCTTCCGTGGAAAGGAGTCCGCGCGCCTGCATCCATTGAAGGGTCTCGCGGCCGCGCTCGAGAGCGGTCTGCGGGGCGTCGTGCGGATTGAGGCTGGGCGAGTCGCTTGCTGCGGCCAGGATCGCGGCCTCGGCGGTAGTCAGCTCTGTAGCAGACTTACCGAAATAGAGCTGCGAGGCAGCCTCTGCTCCATAGGCATACCGGCCGAAATTGGCCGAGTTGAGGAACCATTCGAGGACCTGTGTGCGGCCGTAGCGGGAGGTAAGCTGTGCAGCGAGAATCCGCTCCCGCAGGGCACGGCGGAGGGAGGCGGGTTCATCGAAGAGGATGAGCTCGGCAACCAGCTTTTGTGCAAGGGTAGGATGGACCTGGACATCTGCAAGAGAATCGAAAGTGTATCCGGGGTGGCTCCAGAAACCGGGATCGATCTCTGCCACGACCGCGTCGGCCAGGGATTTGGGAAGATGCTGGGGATTAGTCTCACTGAGGGGAATATAGCGGCGCGGTGAGTCGTCCGGTGAGAAGCTGAATAGAAGCTGGTCGCCTGTGCGGTCATAGATTCGCGTGGGCTGGAGCAGCAAACCGTTCGGAGGATTCAGGAGAATTGGCAGGATCTGGATCGAGGGAAGATCGCGCGTCAGATTGATATAGGCGAAAGCGCTGGCAATGATTAGCGCGGCAATGAGCAGTGACAGCAGCATCCCCACATTGAGAAATAAGGTCCGTGTCCGGGTTTCGCTGAGGCGCTGACGGTTCAGCCGCCGTTCACGCCGCGCCCGCAGGATGGGGATGGTGGAGGGCATGAGGACAATTTAACCACAAAGGACACAAAGTTGCACAAAGGAGAAGGAAGAAATAATGGAATTGAAAACAAGGCCAGAAGGAATTACCGGCATGTATGAGTCTCGAACACTTTCGGTCATTCTCCCAACAAATTCCCCAGCCAATCCATTAACCCTTTTGATTCCGGTTTCTTCTCCGGCAGGTCACTGGCAACGGTGCCGTTCTGGCCGTTGATGAGCACCAGGTGCGGGCGGCCGCTGAAGGATAATTCGGTCATCCAGACGGGCAGCAGGTTGAGACGGAAGGAGTCGACGGTCATTTTGGCGGAGGATGTGGAATGCAGGCGGACCGGATCCAGCAGCGTGGGCAGGTCACGTTTGTAGCGGGAGAAGGTCTGAGCACGTGCGTCGAGGGATGCTTCGGCCATGGGGATATCGTACACCTCGGCCGGCCAGTTAGAGAGGTAGCGTGGGTCGTATGGCCGGACGCCCCTCAGCTCGAATGTGGGGATGAGTTTCAGGAAAACGGCCGATAGCTTGCGGGAGGCCGGAATCGGGATGTCGTTGACCTGGACGGGATAGCAGTCACTCACGCGCACCATTTTCCGTTGTCTGCGTCCAAACTGGATATCGGTTTCATCGACGGTCTCGCCGGTGTAATCGATCCCGCCGCCGAGATCGAAGGTCCATAGGGGAAGATAAACGCCGCGGGGCGGGTCCAGTCGTTTTTCAGGCTGGATCTGGCTGGCCTGCATCCATTCCTTCAGGAGTTGAGAGGCGGGCGGCTGGTCGAAGGCATGGGGGATGATGCCATCCGGGGCGAGCAGCTGCTCCTCAGACTGCCAGTCCACCACATGCGGCGACCCGCAATACACGCAGGTATACGAGATCTGGCTGGGCGGAAGGATGAATTCACAGCCGCAGCCTTCGCAGTGAAAGACCTGCTGCTCGAGCGGCTTGCCGTGCCCGCGGACGGTGGCCATGGCGATCAGAAAATCCTTCTCTTCGGCGGTGCCGGGCTGGGAGCTAAATCTTTGGTTGCGGGTGCAGTATTCGCAGACCAGCGATTGGCCATCGGGCGCAAAGCTCATCCGGCCGCCGCACTTGGGGCACATAAATCGCTCGGCGCTGGCGGAGTGCAGGCTCTCCGGG
>DATAKV010000028.1:0-8043 GCA_036261375.1 Anaerolineales bacterium | reverse complement strand
GAGATGATCGGCTTCATCGCCGGCGACCCGCGTCCGGCCCAGAACACAGGCTGGATCGCCACGATCGGCGTCGATCCACGCTTCCAGGGTCGCGGGATCGGCACGGCGCTCCTGCGCGCCTGTGAGGAGCGGCTGAATTATCCACGTGTCAGGCTGACCGTCCGCATCTCGAACGATAAAGCCATCTCTTTGTATGAAAAGGAAGGCTATCGCACCGTCGATATCTGGAAACGTTATTACAACGATGGCGAGGATGGACTGGTCATGGAAAAGATTTTACAAAAATGAGGGGAGGATCCCTCCCAGAACAATACCTGCCGTCGGGGACTGAGATATAATGACGGCTGATGACCTCTGTAATCGCACCGCCCATATGGGTTGATCGCCTGCCTGCATACGAAAAAATGTTAAGGGATTTATCGGTGCAATCCCGCATCGCCGTGGACACCGAATCCAACAGCCTGCATGCCTATCGCGAGCAGGTCTGCCTCATCCAGTTCTCGACCCCCCGAACCGACTACATCCTAGATCCGTTCGTCTTCAACGACCTGAGCGCCCTCGGACCGCTGTTCGAGAACCCCGCCCTGGAAAAGATCTTCCATGCCGCGGAATACGACCTGATCTGCCTGAAGCGAGATTTTGGTTTCGAATTTTCCAGTCTATTCGACACCATGTATGCCGCGCGCGTGCTGGGCTATCCCCTGGTCGGGCTGGATAACATGCTGGCTGAAAAATTGGGCATCCGGGTCGACAAGCGTCATCAGAAAGCCGATTGGGCTGCCAGGCCGCTCACTCCCTCTCAGATCGATTATGCCCGCTTCGACACGCGCTACCTGTTCCAGCTGCGCAACCTGCTGGAGAAGGAGCTGGAGGAAAAAGGCCGCCTGCAGCTGGCCCGCGAAGATTTTGCGCGTGCCTGCAAGGTGGAGATCCCGCGCGAAAAAGTGAACGGCGCCTCCTGGGTGCGGTTCAGCGCGCGCAAGGATGTGTCCACCCGCGAATTAACGATATTGAGCGAGCTGTGCAACTTCCGGGACCGAATCGCCGAGAAGCTGGACCGCCCTCCCTTCAAGGTGATCGCCGATGACACTCTGCTGTCCATCGCCCGGACCCTTCCCGAAAAGGATGTCGACCTGGCCGGAGTGGGGTTAAGCCAGAAACAGATCCGCCTGTGGGGGAACGAGATTCTGTCTGCGGCGCGGCGCGGGGTGAAGGCACCTCTTGTTACCCGGGAGCAGGTCCGGCGTCCGAACGATGCGATGCTCCGGCGCCTGGAGAAGCTCAAAAACTGGAGAAAAGTCCTGGCGAAGGAGATGGGTGTCGAGTCGGATATCGTCCTGCCGAAAGTGTACCTGAACGCTCTGGCCGAGACCCCTCCAAAGAGTTTGAGCGAGCTGGAAGTCGTGCTTGCCGATTCACCCTGGCGGTTCCAACAGTTTGGACCCAGGATCCTGAAAGTACTGGGAGTTCAATAATGCGGATCCATTTTCACGGCGCGGCCCAAACGGTGACCGGCAGCCAGCATTTGCTCGAGATCAACGGACACCGGCTCCTCCTGGATTGCGGCCTGTACCAGGGCCGGCGCAGTGAGACCTACGAGCGGAATTTGAACTTTGCGCATGACCCGCGCAAAGTGGACGCGGTCATCCTGTCGCATGCCCACATCGATCATGCGGGCAACCTGCCGAACCTGGTCAAAAATGGGTATGAGGGTCCGATCTATGCCACCCGCGCCACGGTTGACCTGTCGACGATCATGCTGGCCGATTCGGGCCGCATCCAGGAATCGGATGCTGAGTTCGTCAATCGAAAGCGCCTGGCGCGCAATGAGGAACCGATCGAGCCTCTGTACAGGGAAGCTGATGCTGCGCGGGCTTCCCAGCTTTTCCATGCTGTGGAGTACGACAAGCCGTTCGTGCCGGTGCCGGGGGTGGTGGCGCGGTTCATCGAGGCGGGTCATATTTTGGGCTCGGCGGCGGTTTCCCTGGAGATCGAAGAAAAGGGAAAGAAGGTGCGGTTCTGGTTTTCAGGAGATATTGGCAGGTTTAAACTGCCTTTACTGCGTGATCCTGTCCTTCCCGATGCCGCAGAATATCTGCTAATGGAATGTACCTATGGGGACAAACCTCACAATGATCCCAGCCAGGCCTCCGAAGAGTTTCAGCAGGTTGTTTCGCGAACCCTGAAAAGGGGCGGCAAGGTCATCATCCCGGCATTTGCGGTGGGACGGACCCAGGAGCTGGTTTACCACCTGAATATGATGATGTTCAGCCGGGATGTTCCCCCGGCACCCGTCTTTGTCGACAGCCCGCTGGCGGTCAATGCTTCGATGATCTTCCGGAAACACCCCGAGATCTTCGATGACGAGACACGCTGGTTCGTACAGCAGGCGCAGCACCCGGCCCTCGATTTCAAGCTGCTGACGTACGTGCAATCGGTGGAGGAGTCCAAGGCGCTCAACCTGCGCAAGGATCCGATGATCATCATCTCCGCTTCCGGCATGGCAGAGACCGGGCGCATCCTTCATCACCTGAAGAACAATATTGAGGACCCGAAGAACACGGTCTGCATCGTGTCCTGGCAGGCGCCGCATACGCTCGGCCGGCGGCTGGCCGACCGCGAAAAACAGGTCAAGATCTTCGGCGAGCCGTACACCGTTCGGGCGGAGATCGCCACGATCGGCGGCTTGTCGGGGCATGCTGGGCAGGACCTTTTGACACGCTATGCAGTCAATGTCAAAAATACGGTCCGGAAGATCTTCCTGGTCCATGGCGAAGCCGTCCCGGCCGCAGCTCTGACCGAGAAATTGAAATATCAAAATATGGACGATGTCTACTATCCCGCCCTCCATTCGAGCGTGGAATTATAGGTTATAATCTCGCCGCCAAAACACATAGAGTTGGGAAGGTGCCAGAGTGGTTGAATGGGACGGTCTCGAAAACCGTTGTGGGCTTCGGTCCACCGAGGGTTCGAATCCCTCCCTTCCCGCAGAGAAAAGTCCCCGGATCGATGCCAGGGACTTTTTGTTTATCGATTGTCGACCCGACTTGACCCTTTAAGCCAGTTGCTCTACTGTTTCCCAGACATCCAATCCCGTGCCTCGATTTCGGGCTCTTTGAAATTTCTCAGGATCCATTTCCTTGCTGAGTGTCTTCAAAAGGGCCGTTGCCTGGGTTCGTGATTCAAACCAGCTTGAAAAATGAGACTCCACCAGCGCTCCCAGTTCGACGGCTTTCTCGAGTTTTGCCTCACAGGTATACAGGTTGGCCACGGCTAAGATCAGCACCAGGGCGATGCCTCTATCCTTGGCCTTTCTGGTCAGGCCAGCCGCCTGGCGCAAATGCAGGCTTGCAGATTCAACGTCACCCAGCCCGATCTCCGATTTCCCAAGGCCTGCCGTCACATAGGTCATGCTCCAGGTGTGTCTGGCCTGCTGGGCGAGCTGCAGGGATTTCGTAAAAGCAGATCGAGCTGCCTCATACTCCCGTTTGGCCAGAGAGACATCCCCCACGCCGCGGTAATAAAAGGAGGTACCGGCATAATCGTTGAATTTTTCGAAGACCTGGCGTGACCGCTCATACCAGTCTGAGGCTTCCTCGAGTCTGCCCAGCACACGCAAGACCTCGCCCATTTCCCAGTAGTTCCAGCCAAACTGATATTCCGGTCCGGTATCATGCAGCATTTCGATGCACTGCTGGCGCAGGCGCAGGGCGTCTTCGATATCCCCGTAGCGAACCTTTTCGAAGCTCTCCTTCGACAGGATGGTTACCGCATTCTCTCTGAGCCCATGGGCCAGGTAGACCTGAAACATATCCTTACAGCATTCAAAGGCTTTCTGGAACTCGCCCAGCTGGATGTAGACATCGGTCAACTGCCAGGAAATATCGTTGGCTGTGGCCCATTCTCCATGGGCCTGAAGGCTGGTGCGGGCAGCGGTCCACTGCTCCACGGCACCCTCCAGGTCATGATTTTTAAGTTTCAGCTCTCCCCACTGGCTTAAGGTATATCCCCTGTTGATATGGTCGCCCAGCGACGTAAAGATATCCTGGGCCTGCGATAAATACTCGACCACGATATCCTGTTCACTGGAGGATACCTCACCGCCGTAATTTAACAGTTTGGCAATATGCAGATAGGTATTGGCCAGTTCCCATGTATGATCTGAGTCCTTGAATTGGGGAACCATTTGCTTCAATTTCCTCACACCTTCCTCCACGTCGATCAACCGGCCATGGATGAAGGCAAGCAGGATACCCCAGAAGCCCAGTTCTTGAATGTCCATCTGTTCGGACAGCGACCAGGCGCGGTTGCTAGTCTCCATGTCTATAGGGAAGATACCCTCATACGTGGCAAGACGCAGAGGGAATCCGTCGAAGTGGAAGGCTCCCTCGGCTGTGCGAAGCTTGATCTCCAAACGATCACGGGTGGGAGTCCAGTCCTGGGTATGGAGTGCAGCGAGAGCAGTAGTGATCATGTGTTTCAAATCGGCAACTTTCCCCCGACTCTCGCAAAAATGAAGCAGCATCGGAAGCATGCTCTGAACGGCAGTTTCGATCCTGTTTTCGGATACCAGCCACAGCCAGGCGGTTTGAATGTTGTCGAACTCCGCCTGAACGCCCGCGTACGCCTGTTGTTGATCCGGACCTTTTACCCTATCCCATAACGAGTTTGTGTAGGACGCGTAGTATTCACAGAATTGTTTCTTCACCTGTAGGAGAGAGGCCATTTCCCGCGACAGGATTTCATAGGCGAATTTCCGCAGCAGTTCATGGATCTGGTACCGGCCGTCTGACAGGCGGTGAAGCCAGGATTGGTTCGTCAGTTCCAGAAGTGCTTTTGCCGATGCGCCCGATACAGCCTGGGCTGCTTCCCGGGTAAAGCTGGTGCGGAAGATGCTCAGGGCCTTGACAATGGGCCGGGTCTGCCGGTCGAGCAGGGTCCAGGACGAATCGAAGACGGCGCGTATGCTCCGCTGGCGGTCCGGCAGGTCGCGGCGGCTGCTTTCCAAAAAGTCCAGCGACCGGGCGATCTCACGATTGATTTCGGCCGGAGAAAGGACTTCGAGCCAGGAGGCTGCCAGTTCGATCGCCAGGGGCATGCCCTGGACGTGCTGGCAGATCTGGGCAATGTCAGCATAATTATCTTTTGTAATCTGGAACATGGGCTGGACACGCTTTGCACACTGCTCGAAAAGCCGAAGGGCACTGTACGCCGGGATGATGGGTTCCGGTTCCGGGAGTGGCTGAGGCGCTTCACCTGTGGGAATCTCGAGCCCCTCCACCCGGAAAACCGTTTCCCCCTCGATGTTGAGTCTTTCCCGGGAGGTGGTCAGGATCCTGCTCAGCGGAGCCATGCTCAGAAGATCGACGATCAGCGAGACATTGTCCTCATTCAGGAGATGCTCGAAATTATCAAGCACCAGAAGCATCTGCCTGCCGTGTAAATGGCCCAGCAGTTTTTGACGGATATCCGAGCCCTTGGCGTGACTGCTGAGCTGCAATCCATCGCTCAACGCACTGACAATGGACTGTCCTTCGGCCAGGGGAGCCAGATTGACGAACCAGACGCCATCCTTGTAATGGAACGGCTCGGTTTGGAGCATCCTGAAAGCAGCCTGAGTAGCGAGACGGGTTTTTCCATTCCCGCCCGGTCCCAGAAGTGTCAGCAAACGACAGGACGGCTCTGCCAGGAGCTGGGCGATCTTTTCCAGTTCCCTTTCCCGGCCAATAAATGGGGCGGGATGAGCGGGGAGGTTATGGACTGGCTTCGCGGGTTGGTCCTCATTGCCCGCAGCAGGAGAACTGGCTTTGGCAGGTGGCTCCAGGAATCCCTGCACGTTTTTCTTTTTGATCGCCTCGAAAAGCGCAAGGGTTTCCGGTTCGGGTGTGACATCCAGCTCCGCGTGCATCAGCTCCCGGCATTCTTCGAACTGGCGAAGCGCAGCCGCCTGCTGGCCGCTCAGGGCATACAGGATCATCAACTGCCTGTGTGCCGGTTCATGCAGCCGGTCGAGAGACAGCCAGCGCCTCCCGTACTCGATGGCGGCAGGATAATTCCCCGCATACGCATGCTGGTAGGTCAGGAGCTCAAGAACCTCTCCCAGGTTCTGCCGCAGACTCTCCGACTGGAAGAACAGCCATTCCTCGAAGACCGAGCTCTCCGGGATCGTAAAGCCATGCAGGAAGTCCGCGCTGTACAGTTGGGCAGCTTCTTCCAGGGATCGCTGGCAGCCGGCGCATAGGAGAGGGGCCTGGCCCTTCCGCCTGTGTCCGTGGTCCCGGTATTGACGGACCCGCTTCTCGAACTCGGCGATATCGAGCTCAACTATGATCGACGGATGGATGCCCGCCTGGTCCTGAGAAACGGACAGGTACTCCTCCCCAAGACCGGCCTTCAAGCGCGATAAACTTTTTCGGAGGTTAGAGCGCGCATCGGACTGGCTCAGATCGGGCCAGAGCAGGTTTGCCAGTGTATCGCGGCTGTGAGGCTGGGCCGTGACAACCAGATAGATCAGGAGAGCCAGATCTTTTTTTCGTTGAATGCCCACCTGTTGCGTTCCCCGCTGGATCCGAGGGGTGCCAAGCAATGAAACAAATAAACTTTGCACCTCTTCATTATACACACCGAACGGGTCCCGGCAAGCGCCGCCTGGCCGGGACCCGTATGAAACGTATTATTCGATCTGCACCTGGAGGGCGTAGTGCCCAGAGGCGTTCCCATTTTCGTAGGGATCTAGCCGGACGATTGTCAATGCCAATCTGTTGTAGCCTGCCAGGTCCAGGCTGGGGATCTCAAGGACAAGCTGTCCGTTCTCGGAACGTGCCGAAGCGAGCATGCCCGCCGGCGAGGAGAGGCGCTCGATGCCTGTTTCACTCCCCTCAAAGCGAATCCCCTGCACCTCGACATGGAAGACATCCTGGGCTGTAGATGTCCCTCTCAGGATGATCTTTATCGACTTCCCATCCGCCGACGAGTCGAGAGCCAGCTCCAGCAGATCGATCCCATAACTGGAGGAAATCGAGCCGTTGATCAGCATTGGGCCTTCTCCTGGGGAGAAGACATCCGCATGAGGGGCCGTATACAGATTGTTCGGATCATGAAACCCACAACCTGCAGGAAATCCGTATGTCAGGCATCGTCCATCTTCCAGCCGCAGGCGGTAGATCGCCCGGGCGAATTGCACCAGGCTCGCCTCATAGGTCTGAAAGGCACAGTCCGGTGTGGCTTGCAGGGCAGCATCCAGGATACGCGGCATTGCAGATGCCACATCGGCAGACTTATTGATGTCCACGATATCGCCCTCGTAGAGCGTTTCCAGCACATTCCGGATCACCAGCATGCCAGCGGCCGGATTCTCGAAGCCGTGATTGAGGCCACCGCAATTCTCATAGAGAAATCTCCAAAACAGCGACGTTTGGTAAGGCAATTCCTTATAGCTTTTGTTGAGACCACCCCCGAACACGCCGTCGGATCCGATGAACGCATTGGCTCTCTTGAGATAGCTGCGCATGCCTGCGGTGGGCTCGAACTGCACCCGCGGCTGGCCCACAGACGAAGCCAGCACTGCGGTCCCTTCGCTGACCACTTTCCACGCCTCTTCCTTGCCGCTGATATTTCCATTGCTGCCAAAGTGAAAGCTGATGTTGCGCTGCTGATTGTGGAACAGCTCGTGATGGAAGACGCTCATGATGCCGTCTGTCAGGTCGGAGTACTCACCGAAGCTCCCATCCACGCGGATGGAGATCATGGCATGTCCCAGGGAGGGCGCCGCGCCGTGGTACCAGATCCCGTATTCGACCAGCGCCACGCTCAAGGCTTTGGGGTCCTCATCCGGCCGGGCATTGGACCACTCTTCATACCAGGGCAGTCCCCAATCGTTTGTCTGCGTGATGAACGCGTCCACCATCGCAGGGACGAGCTCCGCCTGGATATAGCGCTCGACATCCAGCCGGGCGATCTGCGAAAAGGGATCCCGCAGGTCGGTTTGGAAGGGGATCATGTCGTAGAAGTAAATGACCAGTTCTTTTGGAGACGCGCCTGGCG
>DATAKV010000026.1:0-1965 GCA_036261375.1 Anaerolineales bacterium | reverse complement strand
GATACCCAGCTAGGCAAGCAGGTTGTTACAGAGCTCAAGCTCAAAGGCGGGAAAGCCTACCCGGTCCGCCTGGAATATTACTGGAGGGGCAACCCGCGCTGGCGCTCGGTCTCGTTCGGACACGAGCCGCCGCAACCGAAGGACATCATGGCCGAAGCCGTCAAACTGGCCAAAAAATCGGACGTGGTTGTGCTGGTCGCCAGCCTCAACGGCGAATGGGAAACGGAAGGCGCCGACCGCGTCGATATGAAACTGCCCGGCGATCAGGACGAGCTGATCCGGCGCGTGGCCAAAGCCAACAAGAACACCATCGTCGTCTTGAACGTGGGCTCCCCCGTCGAAATGCCGTGGATCGACCAGGTGCCGGCCGCGCTGCAGCTCTGGTACAACAGCCAGGAACAGGGCAATGCCCTGGCCGATATTTTATTCGGCGATGAGAATCCATCCGGCAAGCTGCCGACAACTTTCCCGGTCCGGCTCGCGGACAATCCTGCCTACATCAACTATCCCGGCGAGAACGGAAAGGTCCGCTACGGCGAGGGGATCTTCGTCGGCTATCGCTACTATGACAAGAAGGATATCGAGCCCCTGTTCCCCTTTGGCCATGGACTTTCCTACACCACATTTAAATACAGCAACCTGCGGCTGAGCGCCAGGTCCATCACGCCGGATGAAACGCTCAAGGTCAAAGTGGACATCACCAACACCGGCAAAGTGATGGGCAGGGAAATTGCCCAGCTTTATGTCAGGGATGTCAAAGCCACGTTCGCCCGCCCGCAGAAGGAGCTCAAGGCTTTCGAAAAGATCGAGCTCAAGCCTGGGAAAACAAAGACAATCACATTCACCCTCGACCGTGAAGCCTTCTGGTACTTCGATACGGTCAAGAATGCCTGGAATGTAGAGCCGGGTGAGTTTGAGATCTTGGTCGGCGCCTCCAGCCGCGATATTCGCCTTACTGAATTGATCAACGTTAAACCGCAGCCGCGCACTTCGCGCCTGCACTCGGGACTCACCATCAAGGCCTTGCTTGAGGATCCCGAGGGACGGGCAGTCGTCTCCAAACACGCCGGAGGCTTCCTGCTCATGGCCGATATGAGTATGGCCGGCGACCTGACTCTCGAGCAGGTCGCGTCCAACCATCCCAATTTCGTCTCACAGGAGCTGCTGGCGAAGATCGACGAAGATCTGACGGAAATCAAATAATGTATATGGTTTTGTAGGGACAGGCGGCTGCCTGTCCCTACAAAACCGGAATTGGAACCATGTATGAAATTCGGTTATTTCGACGATGACCGGCGTGAATATGTCATTACCCGGCCCGATACTCCCCTGCCATGGATCAACTACCTCGGCAGCGAAGAGTATTTCGGCCTGATCTCGAACACAGCCGGCGGCTATTCCTTCTATAAGGATGCCCGCCTGCGCCGCCTGACGCGCTACCGCTACAACAACTCGCCTCTCGATATGGGCGGACGGTACTTCTACATTCGAGACAATGCCACGGGAAAATACTGGTCGCCGTCCTGGATGCCGACCCGCCATGGACTGGACGAATACGAGTGCCGCCACGGTCAGGGCTATACCCTTATCACTTCGAAATTGAATGGGGTCAAAACCTCCGCCCGCTATTTCGTCCCGCTTGGCGAATCGCTCGAGATCTGGCAGTTAACCCTGACCAACGAGAGCGGTTCGGATGTGGACCTCAGCCTGTTCTCCGCCATCGAATTCTGCCTGTGGGACGCAAATGACGATAACACCAACTTCCAGCGCAACTATTCGATCGGGCAGGTAGAAGTCGTCGATGACGTTATTTATCATAAAACCGAATACCGCGAGCGCCGCGACCATTTTGCCTACTTCGCCTGCTCCGAACCTCTGGCAGGCTTCGATACCCAGCGTGAATCCTTCCTCGGACCTTACCGCGGCTGGAATGAACCGCTGGCGGTAGAAAATGGTGAATCGTGC
>DATAKV010000023.1:0-2957 GCA_036261375.1 Anaerolineales bacterium | reverse complement strand
TGCCACAAAATTGTCAAAACGCTTGGTTACGTTTTCGATTCGAATATCTGCCATGTTGACCTCTTACTTGGAAACCTGGCCCCACATATTGAACAGGTAGCGCCGGATGTAGAAGATAAAGATCAGGGCCGGGAGCATCATAAAGAAACCGCCGGCAAACTGGTACGGTTCGGAGGACTGGTTGAGAGTCACGAGTACCTGGGCGGGCAAAGTACGGTTCTGGATTGTGAGGATCGTCGCAGCAAAGACTTCATTCCAAGAGAGAACAAAGGTGAAGATCGCCGAGGCGGCAATCCCCGGCATGACCAGTGGCAGCACCACGTGCCGGAAGGCCTGGCCCGGCGAACAGCCAAAGACCATGGCCGCCTCCTCCAGCTCATAGGGAATGCTGGAAAAGACACTGCTGAGGACAAGAATAGTGGTCGGTAGAGCCAGGGCCGTATGCATCAACGCCAGGCTATACACATTGTCGTAGATGCCCGTACGCAGGAAGACCACCGCCAGCGGAATGGACAGGATGACGATCGGGAAGGCGCGCACCGCCAGGATCGACAGCCGGAACACGTCCCGGCCGCGGAAGACAAAGCGTGAGAGGGCGTAGCCTGCCGGGGCCGCGATCAGCGTGGACAGCACCAGGGTGATGACAGCAACGATGACACTGTTCCGCAGGCCCGGCACGATTCCCCTGGAGTCCAGGAAAAATCTTATCGTTTCTGTGGACAGAGGAATAAACGGCAGGACTCCTTTCGGGTAGGCGCGTACCTCTGCCGGTGTCGTCAGCGCCATCGACGTAATGAACAGGATCGGGATGAGCACCCAGAGCGAGATCAGGATCCCGACCAGGTAGGTCAGACCCCGGCTCAGCTGCTGGCGGCGCCGCATCCGCCTGTGGATGGCTTTGACTTCAGGCGACACCTGGACGGTGGCTTTCGGCGTTCCTACGCTGGTCGTCATGCGGCCACCTCCTCCTGGGTGCGGACAGCCCGCAGATAGAACAGGGACGTGATCATCGACAAAAGCAGGATAAAGCTGGCATATGCCGCAGCCACATTGAAATTCTGCAGGTCATAATACTGGCGGTACGTCTCGTTGGCGAGCACTGTCATCACGTCGCCGCCGCTCAAGACAATGACGACCGCAAATACTTGAAACGCCAGAATCGTACGCAGGATCAAGGCAACCTGCAGGCTCGGCCGCAGGAGGGGGATAATGA
Source organism: Anaerolineales bacterium (assembly GCA_036261375.1). Classification (GTDB taxonomy): domain Bacteria; phylum Chloroflexota; class Anaerolineae; order Anaerolineales; family Villigracilaceae; genus Defluviilinea. The sequence continues at coordinate 1,744 of DATAKV010000023.1, read as the reverse complement.
TATAGCGTACTCGCTGCCAGAGAGTGGCTCCAAAGACCTCCGCGGCTTCGAGTACCTCGCGTGAGATCGCCTGCATGCCCGCCACAACGATCACCATGACAAGCGCCGTGGCCCGCCAGACCTCCGCCAGCCAGACGGCAATGATGATCCAGTAGCGGGTATTGGCAGATAGATAGGTAAGCGGGGCATCGATCAGCCCCAGTCCCTGGAGGATCGAATTAAGATAGCCAAACTGTGTGAAGATCGAATACCAGACGATGCCCACAGCCAGGTCAGAAAGGCCCAGGGCGATGGCGAAAATATAAAGAAAGATGCCGCTGCCTTTGAGGTCCGCCTGGATCACCAGTGCCATGATGATCGCCAGAACGAACTGGGCGGGGATGATAAGTACGATCAGCAGCAGGGTTGTTCTGAGGGCGGGCCAGAAGAATCGGTCGTTGACCATCCGCTGAATGTAGCGGGTTGTGAACTGGCTGGTATCCCCTTCTTCGATGCGTCCCTGGGCTCCGTCGCCCAGGGTTCGGATGTAGCGCGAGGGAACCCAGCCTTCGATAGTCTCATTCGCGACCTCGCCTTTGACCTGGAACCACACTTCCAGGGTCGCTTGATCGAGGATCTCGACCGCAGTCCTGGCTTCCATCTTCCCAATGACTTCGCTGCCTTCATCTGCTTCCAGGTAGATCGAGGTTAGAGGGTCGGCGCTGCTGGACAGGATGGATCGGACGGAGCCGCTGACAGGCGCCCCGCTTTCATCTGATTCGCGCACACGGATGCGGCGCTCCGGCGTCCAGCCTTCCAGGGCCTGTCCTTCCACATCCTGCCCGCGTACCTTGTACCATATCTCAGTCAGCAAGTTCCCCTGTCCCACAGCTTCAGGTGGGATGGGATTTCCCTGCCGGTTCAGAATGTCTACTTGCGTTCCGCGCGGCAGCTGCCCGGTCACGCTGCTGACCGTTTCCGCCTCAGAACGGACGGTTAGCAGGGCCCCTTCCTCCCGGACGGCCATGATCAACCCCTGAACCATCGGCCAGGCGAAAAACAGGGCCAAATAGACCAGGGATGGCAGGATCAGGAGATAGGGCACCCAATTTATTCTTTTTCGTCTCTTCGGTGCACTGGCAGGGGTCATGTGAGTACCTGTCGATGGTTCAGAAAGGTGTTGCCTGGTGCATACTCACGGCATGCACCAGTCAACAAAATTCAGGAATGTATTCTGCTATTCAACCTGGCAGGGACCGTCGCTGGGCGGGTCAGGTGCCCAGCATGCGGCACCCGTATCGTTCAGGAGTGCCTGCAGGTTGGCAGCTTCCTCCTCCAGCACGGTGGTTGCATCCTGACCTTCAAGTACGACCCGGTCGAATGCTGCCCGGAAGATTTCGTTGATCTCGCCGCCGCGGGCGCCCAATCCCACCGGTATCAGTGCTGCAATGGCATCCGGTGCATTTACCGTTGCCTCCACAGCGCCAGCTTCAATTGCTACACCTTCAGGAAGGTCAGATGTATCCACGCCGCCGACCACGGGGAAGAATGCCAGCTCGCTCAATACCTGTTTTTGCGTTTCCGGCTGGGTGAGATAATCGATCAACTGAATGGCTGCCTCAGGATTGGGTGCATCGCTGGGTATACCGAGGCCAACTACAACAGGCATGTAGCCGCGTCCGGCCGGCCCGGCAGGAGCGGGGAAGGCCACGAAATTCTCTGGCTGCTCGTTAAAGGCCTGAATCAGTCGGGCAACGTGGTCAAA
>DATAKV010000761.1:0-8206 GCA_036261375.1 Anaerolineales bacterium | reverse complement strand
CGCCACCAGGTTGACGGTGCACCCGCCAAAGCCCGCGCCCGTCAGACGCGCCCCATAACAGCCATCCAGGGACTGGGCAACCCGCACCATCACATCCAGCTCAGGGCAGGAGACTTCGTACAGGTCGCGCAGGCTGACGTGGCACTCGTTCATCAATGCTCCAAAATGTTCGATATTTCCTGCCTCCAGCAGCGGCTCGGCCTGCCTGGACCTCTCGATCTCCTCCACCACGTGGCGAGCCCGCTTCGCCACTTCGTCCGGCAGTTTGTTCGCATAGCGGTTGAACTCCTCCACACTGACATCGCGCAGCGCCCTGATATCCGGAAGGTCCTCTTTCAGCAGGCGCACGGCTTCCTCGCAGGCAGAGCGGCGCTTGTTGTATTCGCCGCTGGTCAATTTCCGGCGCACGGTGGTATCGGCGATAACAATGGAAACATCTTCCGGGAGTGGGATGGTCTTCCATTCCAGGGAGCGGCAGTCGAGCAGGAGCAGGCTGTTCTCCACACCGCAGGCGGAGGCGAACTGGTCCATGATGCCGCAGTTGACGCCCACGTACTGGTTCTCCGCTTTCTGGCCGAGCAGGGCACGCTGCATGGGCGGGAGGGTCCAGCCACCGAGGGCCTGCCAGGCAAGCATGAAGGCCATCTCCACCGAAGCAGACGAGCTCAAGCCTGAGCCGCGCGGCACATTGGAAGCGAAAACAGCCTGGATCCCGCTGGTATCCAGTCCCTTTTCTCCAATTGCCCAGAGCACCCCGGCCGGATACAGCATCCATTCCAGGAGAGGTGCACCCGCCTCCTGCGTCCTAGAGCGGGCCGATTCGAGGGTGAGAAAGGCCTGGTCGTTCATGTCCATGGCCAGGATCGAGGAGAGAGGCGAGCCTGCCGGGGAAAATGCCAGATAGGTGGCGCGGTCGATCGCCGCGGGAAGCACGAAACCATCGTTGTAGTCCACATGTTCCCCGAGCAGGTTCACACGCCCCGGCGCGCGCACGATATGGGCAGGCGGGCTCCCATAGGTTTCCTGAAAAACACGAATGAGTTGGGTAACAAGGTCCATGCCTCGATTGTAGCAGGAGACAGGCAGGTTGACGATACTTGAGCGATGCTGATACACTGCGCTCTTCATTCGAGGAGCAGCCATGACCGGTCTCAATGTCCAGTTCGAAGCCATCAGACAATCCGCCACCGTGGCGATGGGGGACCATATCCTGGCCCTCAAGGCCAGCGGGAGGAAGATCGTGGGCCTCCAGGTGGGTGACCCGGATTTCGCCACCCCCGCCGCTATCATGGATGTAGCGATGAAGGCCATGAGCAACGGCCTGACCCATTACACCTCCTCACGCGGCATCCCGGACCTGCTGGCTGCGATTTCGCAGAAGCTGCAGCGCGACGAGGGTGTGAGCTACGATCCCGCCTCCGAAATTCTGGTGACCCATGGCGGAATCCACGCCTACTACACGGCGATGCAGTCGATTTTAAATCCCGGCGACGAGGTGCTGGTGCCCGACCCTTCCTGGGCGACCCACGCCAACATGGCGCTTATGCTGCGCGGGAATGTGGTCCGCGTGCCTGCGCCGTCGGGGAATGGCTTTATTCCCCATTTCGAATCCTGGGAGAAAGCACTTACCCCAAAAACACGTGTCATTGTGTTGAATTACCCGTCCAATCCCACCGGGGCGTATCCGACGCGCAAATACCTGCAACGACTGCATGATTTTGCAAAAGCACATGACCTGTGGATTGTGAGCGATGAAGTCTATGGAAACTTATATTATGGTGAGAAACCAACCAGCGCGGCCGCGTTCGAAGGCGCAAAAGAGAGAACCCTCCTGATCAATAGCCTCTCCAAAACGTATGCCATGACCGGCTGGCGCGTCGGTTTCCTGGCTGCACCCAGGTCAGTGATCGACAATGCCCTGAAGGCGGGGCAAAACTCCATCACCTGCGTCTCGCCGTTCATCCAGAAAGCGGCAGCCTTTGCCCTGACCGATCCCGGTGTTCAAAAGGCGGCCGCGGACATGCGCGCCGCCTATGCCCGCCGGCGTGACCGGGTGCTGCGCATCGCCCATGAACTGGAAAGCGAAAAGGTGCATGTCATGCCGCCACAGGGAGCCTTCTACTTCTTCCTGGATTTCCGCCCGTTGAAGAGGACATCGGTCGAGATCTGTGAGCGGGTCCTGGAAGAAGCCGGCGTGGGCCTGGTCCCTGGCTCGGCGTTCGGCGTGCAGGGGGAGGGATTCGTCCGCATGACGATCGCCGCGTCGGATGATGAAGTGGAAGAGGGGTTCCGAAAGATCGTAGAGTGGACGGAGAAACAATAGGGGCAGGGCCCTCCTGCCCGTGTTCAATTTCATAGTGGAGAGCTCCGATGAGAATCGCATTTCAGGGTGAGCCGGGTGCGTATAGCGAACAGGCAGTGTTTGATCATTTTGGGAAAGTAGAAACCAAACCGTGTGAGTCATTTGATCTGGTCTTTGATTCTGTTGTTTCCGGTGCGTGTGAATTCGGCCTGATCCCCATCGAGAATTCTCTGGCAGGCAGTATCCACCAGAACTATGACCTGCTCCTGCGGCATGACCTGCATATCGTCGGCGAATATCCCCTGCGGGTGCAGCATTGTTTGATCGCCCTGCCCGGCGCCAAGAAAGAGGATATCAAAAAAGCGATCAGCCATCCCCAGGCCCTGGGACAATGTGCCGCCTACCTGCGCAATCTGGGCATCAAAGCCGAACCGGTCTACGACACTGCAGGCAGTGTCAAGATGCTGAAGGAATCGGGGGCGAAGGATACGGCCGCGATCGCCTCCCGCCGCGCCGCCGAGATCTACGGGATGCAGATCCTGGAGGAAGGCATCGAGGATAACCCCGAGAATTACACTCGCTTTCTTGCCATCTCAAAAGAAGCCGTACAGCCTGAGGGGGAATCAAAGACATCCATCGTCTTTACTTTGAAGAACCAGCCTGGTGCTCTGTTCAAAGCCCTAAGCGTCTTTGCACTGCGCGATATCGACCTGACTAAGATCGAATCCCGTCCTTTGCAGGGCAAGCCGTGGGAGTACCTGTTCTACATCGATTTCAGCGGTGCGACGCATGAGGAGACGGTTCGTAAGGCGCTCGATCACCTGGGTGAATACGCATTGATGCTGCGGGTGCTGGGATCGTATCCTCGTTTTAAGCAAAGTTCTCCCTCTTGACATCTCCCAGCCTCCGTCATAGAATACCGTCCAATATCATAAAAACGCTGACGAGGACGAGTACGCTTCAAAGCGATTTCCAGAGAGCCGCGTAGCCCTGGTCTTTAGACCAGGATGGTGTGAACAAGGCAAAAGCGCAGAAGCCGAATGGACCTCCGAGTTGAAAGGGCGAACGCGTAGAGACGGAGAGCTTTCCGTTTTCATCAAGTAACCCACTTCGGGCGCTCCCGTTACAGAGCAAGGGTATAACCGCACATGTGCGGCGTACCTGAAAAGAGTGACGCTGGCTTTTCCTCCCTGTTGCATCACAACAGGGATTTTTGTTTCAACGGCGTTAACCTGGGTGGCACCACGGGAGTCCCCTCTCGTCCCAATGGACGGAGGGGATTTGTCTATTAACAGACCGTGGACGATGGACGATAGACCGGAAGGGTGTCCATTGTCCATGGTCGATGGTCAAGGAGCAAACCATGGTACTCGAATCCACCACCCAAACGATTTTCCGTGAAATTTCGGCGGACCTGGAGACACCCATCAGCGTGTATATGAAACTGCGCGGGCAGGGTCCGTCCTTTTTACTGGAGTCCGTCGAAGGCGGGGAGCGGATCGCCCGCTATTCGTTTATCGGGATCCGGCCGCGTGCCCAGTACATCCTGCGGGACGGACAGGTTGAGGTCCAAGAGCCAGGCAGTATGCGTACGGTCCCGTACAATGGCGACCCGACCCACTTCCTCCAGGAAGAGATGAGCCGCTTCCAGTTCGAGCCCCAATCGGGCGCGCCGCGCTTTATCGGCGGGCTGGTCGGTTATCTTGGGTACGAGTCCGTCCGGTTTTTTGAGCCAATCTTGAAACCGAGATTGGCTCCTGACGCCGAGGGCAATCGAAGCGCCATTCCCGATGGGATTTACTTATTGGCCGATACTGTGATCGCCTTCGACCACGCACGCCGCAGCCTGTCCCTGATCGCCAATGTGCTGGATGGCGATAGCGATGCCGCTGCCCGAAAGCTGAATGAGATCGAGGCCTGCATTCACCGGCCGCTTCCATCGGTGCAGCCGCCTGAAATCCACTCGTCCAAAACGCGCTCGAACATGACCCAGGGCCGCTTTGAAGACATGGTCCGGGATGCCCGCGAGCACATCGCCGCGGGGGATATCTTCCAGGTGGTGCTTTCGCAGCGCTTCACCCGCGAAACGAATGTCGAGCCGTTCGACGTCTATCGCGCCGTACGGCGCCTCAACCCGTCACCGTACATGTTCTTTTTCGATTTCGGGGTTGTGGACGGAGAACCGTTGTTCCTGGTGGGCTCATCGCCGGAGATGTTCGTCCGCCTGGAGGGACGGACCGCCTCTCTCCGCCCGATCGCCGGAACGCGGCCCCGAGGCGCCGACTCCGCTGCTGATGCCGCGCTCGCCGAAGAGCTGCTGGCCGACCCGAAGGAGCGCGCCGAGCACGTCATGCTCGTGGACCTCGGCCGCAACGACCTGGGCCGTGTCTGTGAATATGGCACGGTCAGAGTCTCCGACTTTTTCACCGTCGAAAAATATTCACATGTTATGCACATTGTCTCGCACGTGGAAGGCAAACTGCGTCCCGAGCTGACCGCCTTCGACCTGGTGCGGGCTTCCTTCCCCGCTGGAACCGTCAGCGGCGCGCCCAAGGTCCGCGCCCTCGAGATCATCTCAGACCTCGAGCCGGATGCCCGCGGTGCCTATGCGGGTATGGTCGGCTACTTCGGCTTCGACGGCAACATGGACACCTGTCTCGCCATCCGCACGATGGTCGGGCGCGGCAGTACGTTTACCGTCCAGGCAGGCGCCGGTATTGTCGCCGATTCAGACCCGACCACCGAATACCACGAAACAGTGAACAAAGCGACAGCCATGCTGCGCGCCATTGAAATTGCTGAGGAGAATTCTTGAAGATGGACAATAGACCCTAGACCATTAAACATGGTCCACCGTCTATCGTCCATTGTCCAACGGAAAGGAATTAACAAATGACAAATCCAACCACCAAACCCCGCCTGCTCACCGGCGACCGTCCCACAGGCCGCCTGCATCTCGGACACTACGTCGGCTCGCTGGCCAACCGGGTGCGTTTGCAGCACCAGTATGAATCGTTCTTCATCATCGCTGACCTGCATACCCTGACCACCAAACCCGATCCGCAGTACATCAAGGATATACCGCTTTACGTACGCGAGATCGTACTGGATTACCTGTCAGTTGGCATCGACCCGGAAGTCAGTACGATCTTCGTCCAGTCGACCATCCCGGAAACGTACCAGCTGAACCTGCTGTTCGAAATGCTGGTGACAGTTCCGCGCCTCGAGCGCATTCCCTCTCTCAAGGAGATGGCCCGCGATGCCAACATCGATACGATGCCGTTTGGCCTGCTCGGCTACCCGGTGCTGCAGGCTGTGGACATTCTGCTGCCGCGCGCCGAGGTTGTACCGGTAGGGAAGGACAACCAATCCCACGTGGAGCTGGCCCGTGAGATCGCCCGCCGCTTCAACAACCTGTACGGCGAAGTTTTTCCCGAGCCGGAAGCGATCATCGGCGATGTGCCCACGCTGGTCGGTACGGACGGGCAGTCCAAGATGAGCAAGTCGCTCAACAACGCCATCTATCTCTCCGACGACGCTGAGACCGTCCGGCAAAAAGTAATGAACATGTACACCGATCCCAAACGCCTGCGTGCCACCGATCCGGGCACGGTCGAAGGGAACCCGGTTTTCATTTATCACGACGCCTTCAATCCCTCCAGGGCTGAGGTGGATGATCTCAAGGAGCGCTATCGTGTGGGCAAAGTCGGTGACGTGGAAGTCAAGAAAAAACTCGTGATCGCCATCAACAACTTCCTGGAGCCGTTCCGTGAAAAACGTGCCTTTTACCTGGCCCATCCCACGATTCCCGGCGATGTCCTGGCCAACGGAATCCGCCGCATGCAGGCTGAGGCTAAAGCGACGATGGACCTGGTCCGCGAGAAGACTGGCCTGGCCTATTCACTCGATCTGTTCGCGGATGAGGTGGATATCTTCGGTGAATACGATGGATGACGATATCCAGGGTTGGGTCAAAGGCTCTCGAGCCAGATGACTGTAGCGATCGGGATGATCCATGCAATGGTTTGCAGTGTAAGGATAACCAGTGTCTGCATAGGTCGCCTGGGAAGCCATTGGATTGCGAAGTAGGCCGCGATGGGAAGCTGCGCCGCCATGATCAGTTGGAAGATACGAGCCGGAGCGCCTTCCTCTTCGTTCTGGGCAATGCCGAAGATTGCGACGTACCCCAGAATCATCGCCAGCGCCAGCAGCGACATGGCGATTGGAATCCATGCACCAGGCGATTTGATTATGGAGATGAAATCCGATTGATCGTTCATGGTCAAGGCTCCTTTCGGGATCGTCCACAAAAATGAATGAACGACAACCATACATTATAGGAACGATTGGCTTCAATTTCAATCAAAGACTCTCGCAATGCCGTCCTGCGTACCACGAGAAAGGAACACGCTATGCTTGTACTGATCGATAACTATGACTCCTTCACATATAACCTCGTCCAGTATTTTGGTGAGCTGGGTGCGGATATCCGTGTCTTCCGCAATGACCAGGTGACGGTGAACCAGCTGGTCGCCCTCAACCCGTCACACCTGGTCATCTCGCCGGGACCCGGCGAGCCGATCAAGGACGACGGTATCTCCTCGGAGGCCATTAAGCATTTCACCGGCAAGATTCCCGTGCTCGGAGTCTGCCTGGGCCACCAATCACTCGGTGCCGTCTTCGGCGGCAAAGTGGACCGGGCCCAGCGACTGATGCACGGCAAGACCTCCAAAGTAACTCACAACGGGCAGGGTATCTTCAAGGATATCCCCTCTCCCTTCGAAGCCATGCGCTACCACTCGCTGGTGGTCTACGATCCCATCCCTGACGAGCTCGAAGTCACGGCCATCACGCCGGAGGAAGAGATCATGGGTCTCAAACACCGCCAGCACCCGACCTACGGCGTGCAGTTCCATCCCGAGTCCATCCTGACCGAGCACGGCAAGCAAATCCTTAAAAATTTCCTCGACCTCAGCCCGGCTCCCCCGAAAGGAGAACAAGCCATGCTAAAGCCCTTTATTGCCAAAGCCATCAACCGCACCGACCTCAGTGCTGAGGAAGCCGAACAGGCGATGAATATCATCATGACCGGCCAGGCCACGCCAGCCCAGATCGGGGCCTACCTGGTGGCGCTGCGTATGAAAGGCGAGACCATCCCCGAGATCACCGGCTCGGTCCGGGCCATGCGCACCAACGCGGTCAAGGTGAAGCTTAATAACAATGGACCGGTCTATGACATCGTGGGAACAGGCGGCGACGGAGCGCACACGTTCAACATCTCGACCGCCGCGGCGTTTGTGCTGGCCGGGACCGGCCGCAAAGTCGCCAAGCATGGCAACCGGGCCGCCTCGTCACAGTGCGGCTCTGCGGATGTCCTGTCTGCTTTGGGTGTTAACCTCGAGCTCACGGCAGAACAGGTGGCCCAGGCCATCGAGCAAATCGGCATCGGCTTTATGTTCGCACCCAAGTTCCATCCTGCCATGAAATATGCCATCGGCCCGCGCAAGGAGATCGGCCAGCGCACCATTTTCAACATCCTGGGTCCGCTCACCAACCCGGCCGGCGCGAATATCCAGCTGACAGGTGTCTTTGACCCGCGGCTGACCGAACCACTCGCCCATGTCCTCAATGAGCTGGGCTCTATAGCCGCACTGGTCATCCACGGCGCGAGCGGCCTCGATGAGCTCAACACAACCGGCCCGAACCGCGTCAGCCATCTCAGGGATGGCGCAGTCGAAACCTATGAACTGCAACCGGCCGACCTGGGACTGGCGCCTTCGTCAGTCCAGGATCTGCGCGGCGGTACGCCCGATGAATCGGCGGTGATGATGCGCGAGCTACTGTCCAATAAGCTCAACGGCGCCCGTCGGGATGCGGTCCTGCTCAATGCCGCGGCGGCCCTGG
>DATAKV010000760.1:0-2048 GCA_036261375.1 Anaerolineales bacterium | reverse complement strand
ATGACTACAATAATTTCATCTGCAACAAAAGAGACAATCGGACGAAGACCCTTCTTCTCGAGCTCCATCTTCGTCTGGTGGATCCTGGTGGCCTACCTGGCCCTGGTCAAGCTGGTCGTCCTGCCGCTCTTTCCCCCGATCGAGATCGATTCGGTTGCCGCCATCTTCGGCTGGGACATCATTGCGACCGCCGGCCTCCTCGGCACGGTGGGGCTGTGGATCGCTGACCGGACCGGCTTCAGGCCGGCGCTCGACCCGGTCGTTTCGAACCGCCAGCGCTACTGGATCCCGCTGCTGATCGGCGGCGCGATCGGCGCCCTGGCCTCGCTCCTGGACCTGGTCACAAAGGGGACCCAGTTCATCGCCGAGAATATGGGCGTCTCGTCCTTCAACACGGAATATCCTTTATCCCTGTTCATCTATACCAGCGGAACGGTGGTCATCGAAGCCATCTTCCGGCTGTTCCTGTTCCCCTTGCTGCTCTGGCTGGTCTCGTACGTTGTGTTGAAGAAGCGCTGGCAGGAGCAGACCTTCTGGGCGCTGATCCTGATCTTCTCCTTCCTGGAGCCGCTGGGACAGCTCTCGGGGCAGATGACCCCCGCCGTGCTGGAAAATTTCGGTCCGTTTTTCGTGACCATGTTCCTGCCGATGCTGCTCACCAACTATCCCATGGGCGTGGCGCAGGCCTATCTCTTCCGCCGCTACGGGTTCCTGGCCTCGTTCATGGTGCGCATGGGCTACTACATCCTCTGGCACATCGTCTATGGCAGCTTGATCTACCCGCTCCTGAACGGGTGATCGCCGGCGGGCAGATCGCCAAACCGGTCCTACTACTCCCCCTGACATGTATGCCAGGGGGAGTAACGCATGGCCAAATAAGCTGCACCTCGCTATCCGGTTGGTGACCGGCTGGCGTCGTGTTTAGAAATGCCGGGGGGTTGTGATGAACATCATACTGAAAGGAATGTGTGGGCCAGCCAGGTGATACAAATCAGGCGATTTGGCGTCATGTGGGGAGTGTCGATTTCTTTACAGGTAGTCATCGCCTGGCGGCCCGGTCTTTGCGAAATGAGTACCGGGCTCCTCTGGTATGATCGTGGCGGCAGCTTGAGGATGGGATGGAGCTTTATGGTCCAATCTCTCTTTATAGAAGACCCGGATGTATGAAAATCATATTATTCCAATCATTGGAGCACTTGCATGGACACTCCTCAGGAGTCACCTCAGACCGAGCTTTCCGGTACCAGGGTCGATGACGATTTCCCTTCCGGCTCTCCCAATCGAGTGCGCACAGGGGCATTGCGCCTGGCGGGATGGTTATTCAGTCCGCCGTATTTTCCAACGGAACTGGCCTGGCTTCTTCTCGCATTGATCATTAGCAACATCGCAGTGCAATTGCTGCCTCAGCCGGCCAGATACTGGATCGACCCGGGCACATCCACTTATATTTCATTTCTGGGTACGCCCTTTCGATGGGGGATCTGGAACACGATCGCATTGATCGGCTATGCAGTCTTCGCCGCATCGATTTTTGCCATTCTCAATGTTAAGCCGGGTTTTGCCCTGTGGGCAGGGTTGTCTCTTTACCATCTGGTATCCATCACAGAATCGTTTCGCTGCGGTCCCATCTTTTATTTTGGATTTGAACATGCGGAAAACTGCGGGTCGATTCATACCGCTGCGATTTTGCTCGCCGGGCTGGTCCTGGGGCTGTTCCTGTTCGCCGCCGTCAAAATGGGATCGATCCCGGGGACCCGGCCGCCCGGCGATGCACCCCCTGCAACTGCCCGGGGTGCCGCAAACATCAGGCGCATGTCCATCGTCTGGATCGTCGTATGCACACTGGCAGTCACCGGTACCGTTGCATTTTCGCCAAAACCCATCTGGCAGCGAATTGAGACCGCCGCGGCTCCCCCGGGCCGTACGGAAGCTTCTCTGGCTTATGATCCTGAACGGTCTGTGGCGGTCCTGTTCGGTGGAACGTCCAGCTGGACGCAAGCCGGGGGCTGGAAAAGCATCAACGATACCTGGGAGTGGAACGGGCGTGA
>DATAKV010000759.1:0-4284 GCA_036261375.1 Anaerolineales bacterium | reverse complement strand
TTCGCCTCCCTGCGTGCCTGGTTTACGGCACTCTTTCTGCGTCCGCCTACGGCCTTGCAGCGGTTGAATATCCTCGCTTCAGCACTGCTGCAGATTACAGGATTGAGCCGGATCCGGGAAGCTATCCTGCGCCGCCGCCAGCAAAAATATTCGGAGATCGGGCCGAATTCCTAATCTGATACAATACCTGCGCGTATGTCACAGCCAACTTTATTCTCGACGCGGGCAGCCCGCACTGCTGCGCTGCTGGTCCTTTTCGTCGCTGCCTTTGCAATCCGCCTGTACGACCTGAACGACCCTCCCCTCGATTTTCATCCCACCCGCCAGCTGCTTTCGGCGATCAAGGCTCGGGCTTTGTATTACAGGACGAAGCCCGCGGGAATTCCCCTGGAACGAATCGAGACGGGGATCCGCCAGGCAAAATTAAAGGCCCAGATCGAACCTGTGATCCTTGAGCATCTGGTTGCCTTTACCTACCGTTATACCGGCGAACAGGTGTGGGTGGCGCGCATCTACTCGTCCCTGTTCTGGCTGATTGGCGGGGTGTTTCTTTTCCTGCTGGTTCGTGATCTGATTTCTTCCGACGCCGCGCTTGTTTCTACGGCTTATTATTTATTTTTCCCGTATGCCATTATCGCCAGCCGCAGCTTTCAGCCTGACCCCCTGATGGTGACCCTGATCCTGGCTTTCTGGTGGACCTTCTGGCGCTGGCTGGGAGCTCCATCCTGGATGAATGCGGTCCTCGCAGGACTGCTGGGTGGATTCGCGATCTATATCAAGTTTTCCGCCGCTTTTTTTGTGATCGGTGCCGCACTCGGGCTGGGACTCTCACAATACTCATGGCGGGACCTGTTCCGCAATGGACAGGTCTGGCTCATGGCCATTCTGGGCGCTCTGCCAGGAACGATCTACCTCATCAACGGTGTCTTCATCGAAGGCGGACTCGGCGACCAGTTCCGCGGGCGATTTGTCCCTGCGCTGCTGCTGAACCCCTACAATTATTTGCAGTGGAGTGTTAAGGTGGACCTGGCGGCAGGAGGGTTTTTTATCATGCTGGGCCTCCTGGGCTTTTTCCTGACGACGGACAGTCGCCTGCGCCGTTTTATGTTCGGCCTGTGGGGCGCATACCTGCTCTATAGTCTCTTTTTCAACTATCACGTGGCAACGCATGATTATTATCACTTGCCATACATCCCGATTGTGGCCTTGTCGCTGGGTCCGCTCGGAGGGTGGTTAATGGCCCGCGTGGCGGAGACCGCCGTCCCGGGGATTCGGCGAAGCGTCGTGTACCTCATCCTGGTCGCCGGCATGTTTATGGTCCTGTGGAATGTCCGCAATCAAATGAAGGTCATGGATTACCGCTCTGAAGCCGCCATGTGGACGGAGATCGGGGAACTGATGGACGGAAAATCGGTCATTGCCCTGGTGCAGGACTACGGCTCGCGCCTGGAATACTGGGGCTGGATGACGGTCCCTACCTGGCCGCATACGGGTGACCCGCTCTATGCCCGGATCCGGGATAATGAGGCCCGCTTCGAGGAAATGTTCGTGGATTATGCTTCTCGCAAGGATTATTTTCTCGTGACCGACCTGGACGAGCTCGAACAGCAAGAGCAGCTAAAAGACCGCCTGAAGGGATACCCGGTCTACATGCAGGGAAACGGTTTTATGATCTTCAATATGAGAGAATCGAACTAAGGGACGGGACGCCGAATGAAAGTGACCCACCTTTCCGTTATCGTGCCGGCCTATAATGAAGAGACTTTGATCCGGGCGACTCTGGATGGCTTGTATTCCTTCTTATCCGCTCGTTCCGAAACGTTTGAGATCGTTGTAGTGGACGATGGCAGCCAGGACCGCACCGTCGCAGCTGTGAAAGACTGGCAGAAATCCAGCGACGTTCGCCTGAAGCTGCTTGTTAATGAGAGCAACCGCGGCAAGGGATTTTCTGTGCGGCGCGGCATGCTGGAAAGCTGCGGTCAATACATGATCTTTATCGATGCCGACCTGCCCTATGAGCTGGATGCCATCGATGCCTTTTTGAGCGCCCTGCAGAGCGGCCACGACCTGGCGCTCGGCTCACGAGTCCTGCCGGGGTCTGAGGTGCGCGGCGTTTCTGCCATTCGCTATCTGGCTGGACAGGTGTTCTCCTGGCTGGAACAGTCGGTTCTCTCCACCGGGCTGGCCGATACTCAGTGCGGATTTAAAGCATTTACCTCTACTGCTGCAAAGGAAATCTTCCGGCGGCTGACTATCGATGGGTTTGGCTTCGATGTGGAAATGGTCTTTGTTGCGCGTAAACTGGGTTATAGCATTCAACCGGTTGCTGTTCAGATGATCGACCGCCATCGCCTGAGCCGGGTCCGTCTGGTTGAGGATTCTATCAAGATGTTCGTAAATCTGTTTACCATCCGCTGGCTGGACTGGCGGGGTAAGTACAAGTAGAGAGGCTGTATTGTCATTTGACTATCATTCCGTTGCCGGAGATTACCAGTACCGGGCCCTGCAGTCCGGCCATCGCATGCAGCGCTTCTGGCACAGGGGTAAGCTGACCATGATCGACCGGTTGGTGAAGAATCATCTGCGGGCCGGCTCCACTCTTCTGGAGATCGGCTGCGGGGCCGGAAACCTCCTGATCCAGGCGACTGTAAAAGGGAGCTACCCGGTGGCACTGGACCTGTCGATGCAGGCGTTGACTTTCGTACGCTCCCGCTTGGAGGAATCCTGCGTAAGCCCTGAAGCGCCGCGCGGTTATGCGTGTATTCAATCGATCGGTGAGCTGCTGCCATTCCCGGAAGCCAGCTTTGACTGGATCCTCCTGTCGGAGGTGATCGAGCATCTTTCCGACCCTCAGGTCTCAATCCGGGAGGCGGCGCGCGTTCTCCGCCACGGCGGCCGCCTGCTGGTCACCACCCCAAACTACCGCAGTTTCTGGCCGGTCATGGAATGGGCCGTAGACCGTCTGAATATGGCACCCAAGATGGCAGGTGAACAGCATATCAGCCGCTTTCATCCCGCATCCCTGCGTCGTCTGCTGGTGGATTGCGGGCTGGTCCTCGAATATTTTGGAACGATCTATACCCTTAGTCCTTTTCTATCCCTGCTTTCCGTGCCCTCGGCGGAGAGACAAGTGCGTCGTGAAATTGAACGTCCCTCCTCCCTGGGTATGATCTTGGTTGCCGTGGCTGTTAAATCCTGAACGGGAGAAATCATTGTTGTGGCTCAAAAAGTAAGTCCTTTAAAGAAGATACAGGCCGATCGAGATTGGTTGCACCCGGTTCTCTATCTGGGTATTTTTACTACACTCCTCACCCTTGGGCTGTATGGCTATCTGGGCATATTCTCGCGCTATGGCAGCGATGACTACTGCCTTTCGGCTTTTTTCTTTCGAGAAGGAAATTTTATTGACTTAATGGTCCAGCGCTATATGAATGCCTCCAGCCGCTATACCAACATCCTTTTCATCGGGCTGGCCGATACCTTGTTTGGCTGGTATAACGTGGCCGTCCTCCCGCCTCTGATGCTGGGTCTGTTTGTCTGGGGAGCCTATTTGTTCCTGAAAGAAGTGGTAATCCTGGCTTCCCCGGGCTGGAATCGCCAGTTCATCTTATTTTTGGCGGCTCTGGCGGTTTACTTTTCGGTGTTGCAGGCTCCCAATCTCTATGAGACACTCTACTGGCGTGCCGGCATGACCTCTCATTTTGCCCCGCTGGTGTTTCTGACCTTTCTGGGCGCGTTCCTGGTGAAGGAGATACGCCTGGCCGGGGAGCGGAAACTTTCCATCTGGCGCATCGGACTGGGCTTTTTCGGGGCGCTGGTGATCGGTGGCTTTTCCGAGCCGCCGGTGGCCGTATTGATCGTCATTCTTGGTTTATCGATGCTGGCGGTCTGGCTGTGGGGGAATCCGGCTTTGCTGCGTGCGCGTATTTCGCTCCTCGCCTGGACCCTGGCAGGTGCCCTGCTCTCCCTGGCGTTCCTGGCCCTGGCGCCGGCAAATTCGATCCGCCTGGGAACGCCACCGCCTGGCCTGGTGGAATTGTTCCTCAAATCGTTCCAGTATCCGATGGAATTCATCGTCGATGTTTTCCGGTCGCGCCCCACGCCGGGACTGGTCAATTTTCTACTGCCACTTGTCCTTTTTTATGCATACTATTCCCGCCAGACCCGGTCGTTTTCCAGTCTGTCCGGGAAAAAGATCGCACTTCTACTGGTCGCCGCAGCCATTCTTACCTATCTTTTGATCGCCGCCAGCTTTGCACCCAGTGTGTATGGACAGTCGTTCCC
>DATAKV010000757.1:0-2339 GCA_036261375.1 Anaerolineales bacterium | reverse complement strand
CAGGCCGAAGCGGCCTGGATGCGTGACAAGATCCTTGCGGAAGTGCCCAGTACTGCCGAGCAGGTACACGTCCAGCAAATTCTGCTCTATAATCTGGACACGGCTCAGAGCTTTCTCCTCCAGTTGAATGGTGGAGGCGATTTCGATGAGCTGGCGTCGCGGGCTGACCCGCTGACCCGCGGCGATCTTGGCTGGGTCCCGCGGGGCTATCTGCTCGAGAAACAGATCGAGGATACGGCATTTGCCCTGCAGGTGGGCGGTCACAGCGACGTGATTACGACCGATGTCGGGTTCCACATTGTACGAATCCTGGCAACCGATCCGGCCCGTCCCCTTTCTCCCGACGCCTACCTGGCTTTGCAGGAACAGGCATTGAAGAACTGGATCGAGGAACAGCGCCAGCAGGCAAGCATTGTCCTTGCGCCGAGTTAACCATGGAGCAGCGTAGATGAGCGACGACTTTGACTTTGACGGAACAAGATACCAGTCTCGTAGCAGAGGCATGCAGCTTTGGGATATGCTTTCCATCCTGGTGTTGATCCTGACCGTGTGTCTGGTGGGTTATTTTGTTTTTATCTTCTTCAACCCCGAATCTTCGTTTAATCTGCTGCCCCCGGGCGGACAGTCCCGCATCCCCACTCAGACGGTCACGCCCATCCAGCTCCAGCCCACCTGGACGGCCAGCCCGACGCTCGTCTTGACTCCCAGCAACACTCCCCGGCCAACGTTCACCCCATTCTTCACCAATACTCCCTTTTCACTTGTCCCCCCTACCCGGACTCTCCGCCCTCCGACCGCAACAGCCACACCCCGGGCGCCCTTCAGCGCTATTTCGGTGACGAACGTCGAAAGCACGATCATCCATCCCGAGCTGGCCTGTAACTGGGCCGGTATAGGCGGCACGGTCGTGGACGCCAATAACAGCCCTGTGATCGGAACCGTCGTCGTTCTGCGCGGTACACTCAGCGGGAAAACGGTCGAGCAGCAGATCGTGACCGGTATCAACAAGGAATATGGTCCCTCCGGGTTTGAGTTCGTGCTGGGCAATGCTCCCGTTGAGTCGCGTGAGACTTTATATGTCCAGCTCGTGGACCTGCAGAATATCCCTCTCTCCGACCCGGTCTACGTCACCACCTCCAGTGACTGCACGAAGAACCTGGTGCTGGTCAGGTTCAAGAGGAATCGATAATAAAACCGTAGGGCCAGGCAACTGCCCGGCCCTACGGTTTTATATAGCCAGATTCCAGTGCTCGTATTTCTTGTTTTTCCCCCGCACGATATCCTCATACATCGTTCGTAATTTGCTTGTGATCGGTCCCATCACTCCCGCTCCGACGGGACGGTGGTCGATCTTTGTCACCGCGGTGACTCCTGCCGCTGTGCCGGTCATGAACATCTCCTCGCAAATGAATACTTCCGTGCGGTCGATCGAGCGTTCCAGGACGGTCAGCCCCAGCTCGTTGCGGGCAAGCTCCATAAGGGTCCGCCGGGTGATCCCTTCGAGGATGTTATCCGTCACCGGCGGCGTGACCAGGATCCCATCCCGCAGCATGAAGATGTTCATCGCCGAGCCTTCCGAGATGTGACCGTTGTTATCGAGCACAAGCGCTTCGTCGAAGCCGGAGCGGTTGGCGTCGGTTTTGATCAGCGCCGAGTTGGCATAGGCACCCGCTACCTTGCCGCGGGCCGGAATGACGTTGTCGTCGATCCGCCGCCAGGATGAGATGGTGACATGGGCATTGGTTTCGTTCTTGACGTACGGCTCATAGGCCATCACGAACATACAGAATTCATCTTTTAGATCATGCAGGCGCACACCGATCCCCAGATCCGCCTTGTAAAAGGTAGGGCGCATGTACAGGTCCTGCTGCCATTTGTCGGTCCGCAGGAGATCGACCGTTAATTGGATCAGGCTTTCTTCATCATAGCTGGTTTGCATGGCCAGCATGCGTGCCGAGTGCAGCAGGCGGCGGAAATGGTCATAAGGACGAAAAACGAAGAGATGTTTCTTCTCTTCGTTCCAGTATGCCCTCATGCCACCGAATACGGCTGTGCCATATAAGAATGCGTGGGTCGCGATATTTATATTTGCGTCCGAAAGCGGGACAACCTTTCCCTCAAAGAAAGCGTGCTTCGAGAGATCCACCAGACACCTCCAACAGGAATTTGGACCAGCTCTTACAGAGGAATTATACCTGATTCACTCCGCTTCACTTCTCTTCGATGAACCATGGGAGTGTCCAAAAGGATGGGCTAAAATAGGGCAATGAAGAAATGTCCGTATTGCCAGGAGACCAGCCGCCAGAACCGAGCGGGCAAAACGAAAGCCGGTTCACAGC
>DATAKV010000753.1:0-1931 GCA_036261375.1 Anaerolineales bacterium | reverse complement strand
TGATCGCCATGGGCGACTGCGCCTCGTGCACCGGTGTTTTCAATAATTATGCCCTGGTACAGGGTGTGGATGAAATCGTGCCTGTGGACGTCTACGTGGCCGGCTGCCCGCCGCGCCCTGAGGCATTGATCCACAGCATTATTACCCTGTATGAGAAGGTCAAGGGTGAAAAGTTCGTGGATCAGGTAGGGTCGTAGCAGGCTACGTCTCTACCTGAAATGGTGGTTTGATAAATTATGGATACAAAACTGGAACCGATTGTTCAGTCTTTGCAGGAAAAATACAACACCTCGCTGGAAGAATTCCGGGACGAGGTGCATGTTTTTGTCAGCTCGAGTGATATCGTGCCCGCGCTGACATTATTGCGCGATAAATACGATTTTGAGCTGCTCTCGGCCATGACCGCCTCCGATTACTGGCCCCAGCAGTCGCCGCGCTTTCATGTCATTTACCAATTAAGCTCCCTGGCCCGGAATCTCACCCTGCAGCTGCGGGTCCCGGTCGATGGAACCGACCCGCGCATCCCGACCGTGACTGGCGTCTATGAAGTGGCAAACTGGCGCGAGCGTGAGCTTCAGGATATGTTTGGCATCAAGGCCGAGGGACATCCCGATCCGCGCATCATAATTTTGCCCGAAGATTGGGATGGCAAGCACCCGCTGCGCAAGGATTTTCCGCTTGGCTATGAAGAAGTGCAGTTCACCTTCAATTTTGACGATATCAATTTGCGTAAACAATACGCAAAGGAATAATTATGTCCCAGCTTGAAGAAGTCACGATCGACCTTTACAAGCATCTTGTCTCGGAGCGGGCTCTGACAGGTGAGACCATGCTGCTGAACATGGGTCCGCAGCATCCGTCCACGCACGGTGTCCTGCGCGTGCTGCTGGAGCTCGACGGCGAGACGATCGTCAGTACCATCCCCGACATCGGTTATCTCCACACCGGCATCGAGAAGAACATCGAAGCCAAGACCTACATCAAGGCCGCGGTGATGAGCGACCGCTTGGATTACATGAACAACCTGGGCAACAATCTGGCCTACAGCATGGCCGTCGAGAAGCTGGTCGGCCTGGATGTGCCCGAGCGTGCCCAGTCGCTCCGGGTGATCCTGGCAGAGCTCGAGCGGATCAATTCGCATCTGGTGTGGGTGGGAACCTTCGGCCTGGATCTGGCCGCCATGTCCATGTTCCTGTATGCATTCCGCGAGCGGGAGATGATCCTGGATATCAAGGAATTGATCTCCGGCCAGCGCATGATGACCACGTACATCCGCCCCGGCGGTGTGTGGCGCGATGTGCCGGTGGAGTTCGAAGCCGCAGTGCGCAACTTCCTCGCCTATTTCCCAAGGCGCATCGATGAGTATGAAGCCCTGCTGACCAAGAACCCGCTCTTCCTGGACCGCCTGCTTGGCATCGGAAAGCTGGACGCTGCCACGGCCCTCCAGCACGGCGTGACCGGCCCGATGCTGCGCGCCTCCGGCGTCAATTGGGACCTGCGCAAGGCGCGCCCTTATATGGGCTACGAGCAGTACGATTTCAACGTTCCGGTCGCCACCGAAGGCGACACGTACGCGCGGTATATTGTCCGCATCCAGGAGTTCCGCGAGTCGCTGAAGATCATCGAGCAGGCGCTGAACAGGCTGCCGATGGGCCCCGTCCGCAGCGATAACCGCAAGTTCATCCCCCCGCCGCGCTCGGAGCTGGGCGTCAGCATGGAAGCGCTGATCCACCACTTCAAGCTGTGGACCGAGGGCTTCAATGCGCCGAAGGGCTCGGTCTACAGTGCGATCGAGTCGCCGCGTGGCGAGCTGGGCGTCTACCTCGAAGGCGATGGCGGGCCCAAGCCGTATCGCTGCCACTGGCGCACCCCATCCTTCGATAACCTCTCGGTCCTGCCCAAGATCGTCAAGGGACATCTGGTCGCGGACC
>DATAKV010000011.1:0-3230 GCA_036261375.1 Anaerolineales bacterium | reverse complement strand
GCTTTTCCCTTTCCTTGCCATCCTCTGCGCAAAAGGCCTTAGCGCTGTCTGGAATTCAAGGCTTTTACAATCGAGCCTCGTTACGAGGACAATCTTTGTTGCCGGGTTGGTATCTGCCCTGTTGATTAATTACAACTGGCTCTTTACTGCCGCCCAATCGATTCCAGCCAGCGCCTCCACCGATCGTCCTCAGGAGCTGCGGAAGTATCTGCTGGCAAATGGGGAAACACCGTACTATTTGTCTCCGGGAGCAAGGAGCCTGATAGACAGTAATGAATTTCCGAACGTCGTCCATGATCCCGCTCTTGCCGAGAAATTCATCTTTGTGTTCAGGGAGGTGAACTTTCCGCTCGCCAACCGACCAAATGTGTACGACCCTGTCTTCGGGCCCTATGAGGTCAACTTCGATTACTACCCTTCGTGGAATGAGGACGGGCGGATCGTGGTCATGCCGATGAAAGCAGCCCTCTCACAAAGCCAGTTTGGATTTATGTATGAATAACAATCGATGTGGAAAACGGGGGATCGCCTATGGTGCCGGTGTGCTATTCGGCATTGCGGGAATCAAAATATCTGCCATGTAATAGGCATGTTCATAGGCGGTCACCGCGCCGCCTTCGTCGGGGATGGGCTCGATGTTTTCATTCCCGTTGACGTCGAACCCGTTCTGGATCTGGTTGGATAGCGCGACCGCGTTGCGGATCATACCTTCCATATCAGGACCGAATGGCGTTTGGTGGATGAGAATGAGCTGGTCGCGCAGGGTCGGCGTCCATTTGGCGATGTTGGTCGCCGCAATCTTCACATGCTCGCCGTGGATCCGCATGTTCTCGGTGGCATCCGGCGACGTCAGGGACAGGTTGGCGTGGGTGAATGTCCCCTGGATGTAGCCTTCATTGTCACCATTCAACAGCAGGCCAAACCCGTCGCCGGGATTGTTGAGGGTCCCATTGTTGTCCCAGTCCTTGTGATCGGGGCTCTGCTCGCCAACGATTACATTGACCATTCCCTCCACCTGTGACCGGACCAATGCCTCGTTTCCAGACTGGTAGGAGTCCAGCATAAGCTCTGCAATCTGCTGAAGGAGCCGCGTGTTCGTATTCAGACCATGAACAAAACCAACCTGGTTGGGAGTGGCGCTAAAGGAATACAGCAGGTGGCGCACGTGCGTAAACCCACCGGGTGGCAAACTGGCAGAGGAAACAATGATATTGGAAGGGATCGGGTTGTTATCCGGATCCGGCTCGACAGTAATCTCCAGGCCGTGATACATGCCCAGCAGGTTCCGTCCCTGTGGGTCGACAAAGGTGAGCGATCCCCGACCCTGGGCGTCGAAGTTGAGTCGTCCAAGCGACACTCTCTGCTCACCGTCATCCTCGATTAACCAGGCTTCATACTGGCTTCTCTCCGGCGGCAGCGGCAGGCTGGACGTGGAAAGCGTGATCTGGTCGGCGGGAGCCGTGCCATCCTGGAAACGCAGAACGCCGACCGGCTCGAAATCGGTCTCGGGAACGATCCCGGGATCGGCATTCTCCCCGGGCGTTTCCAAGTGGACCGTGGTAGGTGATGTCTCGTTGGGAGTTTCGGCCGCCAAACGGGAGTCGAATAGCTGCATCATGCCTGCTATCAAAAGTACAAAGACAAGCAGTCCTGCGACGGTAAATGGGATCAGACTACGTCCGCGGTTTGGTGCTCGCCTCTCGACTCGCCTTTCGGCTTGCGATTCGGGAGCGGGTTGCTGCGGATGCCTTTCCTGAGCGGGGCTGTGCGCAGGTGGCAGTGAGGTAAATTGAAGGGTCTCTGCTTCGGAGATCAATCCCACAGCGTTCCGGTACTCTATAGCCAGATCCTTGCAGGTCTGGTATCTGTCATCGGGATTCTTGGCGAGTGCCCGGTTGAGGATATCCTGGACGGCAGGTTGGGCATTGGGAACGGGTGGAGGACTCTCGTGGATGTGCTTGTAGATCACACTCCAGGTCGTCTCGGCTTCGAACGGGACGCGCCCGGCCAGGATCTCGTACAGGATCACCCCCAGGGAATAGATGTCGGTACGGTGGTCCGTGCTGAGGCCCTGGGCTTGTTCGGGAGAAATATAAGCAGGAGTGCCGCTGACCAGCCCCGAGGCGGTCTGAGTTGTGGCGTGGACGATACGCACCAGGCCAAAGTCGGTGATGATCGGCTCGATCTGATCGGTGAACATCGACCGCGAACCACCGGCCCGGGTATGCAGGAGTATATTGCCCGGCTTGATATCCCGGTGGATCACCCCCTGCTCGTGGGCATAATCGAGCGCGCTGGCAAGCTTGCTAATGAGACGGGCCACGTGAGCCGGCTGCATCCGCTCGTTGTTCGTGTGAAGTTTTCGCAGGTAGGCGGCCAGCGAGGGACCCCGGACATATTCCATGACGATGTACGGATGTCCATCGGCAGTGTCAAAGTCGAAGATCTGGACGATGTTCGGATGGCGCAGCGCGGCGACCACCCGCGCCTCCCGTTGGAAACGCGCCTTCATCTCATCGTCTTCTTCGACGAAACTGTGGAGAACCTTGATTGCAACAGGTCTATCCAGTGTAAGATGCGTTCCCAGATAGACCTCTGCCATTCCTCCCTTTGCGATTTGCTTTTCGATGCGGACCTTACCGATGGTGGTATCGAGCCACTGTGGCATGGCATGATTATATAGCATAAAATTTGACCGTTATAATCTGAAATGCTACAAAAACGAAATCTCAAGGATGGTTTTTGATGAAAGTCGTTGTCCTGATCTCTGCCAGTGCCGAATGGGAGGGCTTTAAAGTTCTATTCCCTGATGTTTCGATTCAGAAATCTCCATACGGTGAATCCACCAACCTGACACTTGAGACGTGGAACCTGATCCTCTTTCACGCCGGCTGGGGCAAGATCGCCTCGGCAGGCATGATGCAATATGTGATCGACCACGATTCACCCGACCTGGTTGTCAACCTGGGAACGTGCGGGGGTTTCGAGGGTGCTGTCCGGCAGGGGGACGTGATCCTGGTGGAGAGAACATTCGTGTATGACATTGTAGAGTTGATGGGGGATCTGGATATTTCCACGTACTACGCCTCCACCCTGGACCTGAGCTGGCTTGCGGAACCGTACCCGTATCCCGTCCGGCGCGGGACCCTCGCATCCGCCGACAGCGATCTGCCCCCCGATAAGATCTCCTTCCTTAATGCCAATGGCGCCATCGCCGCGGACTGGGAATC
>DATAKV010000752.1:0-4804 GCA_036261375.1 Anaerolineales bacterium | reverse complement strand
GATCTCCACAGGCGTTGTCCCTTTGCCTGTGTTCTGGGCGTCGATGGCGCGAACCTGGATGATATTGGCCGTGACGCCCTGGTCCTTCAATTCAGCGGACATGTTGAGCACCAGGTTCTCCTGGGCGGCCTTGGCGGCAGTATAGATTCCTGCTTTGCCAGGTGGGTTAGGCACGGTGGATGCAGAGACGATGATCACGCGGCCCCAGCTATTGCTGACCAGGTGCGGAGTGAAGGCCTGGAACAAATGGAATGTGGTCCACACGTGCTGGCCGAGCATGAAGTCCAGGTCGTCGGCGCTGGCCTCGACCAGGGTCTTGCCTCCCACCCAGCCGCCGACGAGATGGATGAGGGCGTGCACCGCGCCGAACCTGGTGGAGACCGCCTCCGCCGCAGCACGGACCGCCTGTCCATCGCGCAGGTCCACGACCGAGGCGTGGATTCTTTCCGAAGGCAGGTCCAGATCCAGGGTCAGGGAGTCCAGTTTGCCCTGATCGTTGTCGAGCAGGACGAGTGAGTGGCCGTGCTCCGCAAAGGCGTGGGCGGCCTTACTTCCCAGGGCGCCGGTGGCGCCGGTGATGACTACGACCTTGCTATTCATAGAGGGCCCGGATCTGGTCGTGGCTCATGCCTTCGATGATGGGCAGGTCCGACTGCTCGGGGAAGTGTTCCTTGCCCTGGAAGTCGATCATGTGCCCGGACTTGGCGACCTTAGTCTCGAGATAAAAACGGTTGTGCTCGTTCGGCGGCATGATGTGCGGGATGCGTCCGGTGACATCGATGCCGTACTGCGTGAGCTGGTTAATCTTCTTGGGATTGTTGGTCATCAGCTGTACAGACTGGATCTTGAGCGACATCAGCATGTGGGCGGCCACGGCATAATCGCGCTCATCGTCGCGGAAGCCGAGGGCCAGGTTGGCCTCGACGGTATCCAGCCCTTCATCCTGCAGGCTGTAGGCGCGGATCTTGTTGATCAGGCCGATGCCGCGTCCTTCCTGGCGCAGGTACAGGACCATGCCTCGCTCCATCTTGCCGATCTCCGTCAGGGCTGCTTCGAGCTGGTCGCGGCAGTCACAGCGCAGGGATCCGATTACGTCACCGGTCAGGCATTCCGAATGCAGCCGGACGGGCACATTCTCGGCGCCGATCACATCGCCTCTGGTGATGGCTACGTGTTCCTTGCCATCGCGGTTGTTCTCGAATGCCACAATGTGGAAATCTCCAAAGCGAGTGGGTAGTTCCGCCATGGCTACGATCCGAACACAAACCTTGTCCCTCCCCAGCCCCTCACACTCATGATCGCCTTCCTTCTCGAGAAGGAGGTCGAATTTCTCATGCATGGTTGTCGTCATTCTGACCTCTCATAAAAATAGGATTTCAAGTTAAGCCCTGCGAAGGTTTTGCCAGGCCGGTGGTCAAGGGTCATGAACCTTCGCAGGGCACATCACCGGCTTTCCAGACGATACCGCAGTAATACACCGCCATCCTCCCAGGCTTCGGCGCTGACCTGCTGCAGGGGCAGGGCTTCATTTCTCTCCAGACCCGGCCCCGCTGCCAGGGTGGGAGCGGTCGCGCCGCCGAAGATCAGGGGGGCAACATACACCGTGACCTCATCCACAAGTCCGAGCTGTAGAAGTTCGAAATTGAGTGTCCCTCCGCCCTCGACCATCAGGCGTTCCACGCCGATCTGTTTGAGGGTTTCGAGCGCCTTTGGTATATTCACCCGTTCGGAATCATCCACGTAAACATCCACCCCGCGCGACTTCAAGAGGGATACGTGATGTTTAGATGTCCGGCGGGTGGTAAATATTACGATGTTTGCCGGACCTTCATTCAGGAACTGTGAATCGGGTTTCAGACGGGCTTCGGTCACGATCCCTACTTTGATGGGATGGGGAGAGAGTCCGCTTGACACGCGTTCGGCCCGTAGTGCTTCCGATTTCACGGTCAGTTTTGGATCCTCCTCGAGCAGGGTCTTGCCTCCGACCATGACCGCGTCGGCTTCGGCGCGCAGGCGGTCGACGCGCTCCTTGTCGCGGACGGAGGAGATCGCCGCGCCCCTGCGCTGGACGGTGTCGATCTTTCCGTCCACGGTCATGGCAACATTGATGAAAACAAAAGGACGGTTCATACCCTTGCCTCGTTCACGATGAAAGGTTGGATGTGATTTTCCGGCCCGGTCTTCAGATCGGGCCATGATGCGCCACTCTGTAATACAATTGTAAATCCATACGTTAAGAAAAGTGTCCCGGATGTTGTCGGGGATTTTACAGGAGAGTGAGGAAGGAGAACCGATGCGCCAATCGATGCTGACCGATGAACAGGCCCGATTCCTGCGGGAGGAAAAGGAGACGCTGTCCGAAATGCGGCTCGCGCTGGCCGAGCTGGATGTGCCGCGCGAGTCGCTCGGGACTCTGCAGGATGCCATCCTGCAGCTGGACGAGCTGTTCCTGATGGTGGTGGTGGGTGAGTTCAATGCCGGGAAGAGTGCCCTGGTAAACGCGCTGCTGGGCGAAAAAGTGCTGGCCGAGGGCGCGACGCCGACCACTTCGCGCGTCACACTGGTGAAATGGGGCGAAACGGTCGCCGAGCAGATCGTGGATGAGAACTTTGCCATCTACACCTATCCATTGCCGCTGCTCAAGGAGCTCAACATTGTCGATACACCGGGCACCAACGCCGTCATTCGCTATCACGAGCGGCTGACGGAGGAGTTCGTACCGCGCAGTGATCTGGTATTGTTCACCACCTCCGCCGACCATCCCCTCACCGAGAGTGAGCGGCAGTTCCTGCAGCGGATCCTGGCCTGGGGCAAGAAGGTTGTCTTTGCCTTGAACAAGGCGGACATAATTGAGAACGAATCGGGGCTGGAAGAGATACGGTCGTTTGTGCTCAAACATGCCTCAACGGTTCTGGGAGATACACCGGAGTTCTTCCCGGTCTCGGCCCGGATGGGGCAGCGTGCCCTGGCAGAACCCGATGCAGAGAAGCGCAAACAGTTATGGTCGGAAAGCGGCCTGGAAGCCCTCGAGCGATACATTACATCCACGCTCGATGATACAGAGCGTCTGCGCTTGAAGTTCAGCAATCCACTGGGTGTGGCGGAGAATTTGATCTCCCAGACGTCCAGATTGAACGAAACCCAGTCTGAAGGCTTAAAAGAGGATCTGCAGACGGCCGCCTCACTGGAATCGACGATCACCGAATATGAGCGAGACCTGCGGAACGAGCTGCAACCGCGGCTGGCGGAAGTGGAGAATATCCTGCACCGCCTCGAGCAGCGCGGCCTGGATTTCTTCGACACCACCATGCGCCTGACCAACATCCAGGAATTGATGCGCGGCGACAAGGTCCGGGCGGAGTTCGAGAAGCGCGTGCTGGCCGATGTCCCAAAGCAGATCGAGGAACAGGTCCAGCGGCTGATCGACTGGCTCGTGCAAAAGGACCTGCAGGAATGGCAGCGGGTGATGACCTACGTCCAGCGGCGGCGGGCGCTCCACTCAGAACACATTGTCGGCGAGGGATTGGAGCCGCGCGAGATGCGCCGCCGGGAGCTGGTTGACACAATGGGCAAGACGGTCCAGCGCGTTGTCGACACATACGACCGCGACCAGGAGGCCAGTGAGCTGGCAAAGCATGTCGAGACTGCCGTGGCTACCACCGCAGCCCTGGAAGTCGGCGCCATCGGGCTGGGAACGCTGGTGACCGCCGCCGTTGTATCGTCCAGCGTGGATATCACAGGGATCCTCGCTGCCAGCACGCTGGCCATAGTTGGATTCTTCGTTATTCCTTACAAGCGCAACCAGGCGAAGGAGAATTTCAAGAAGAAAATGACCGAGCTGCGGACCACACTGCTCGAAACGCTGACGACATCCTTCAACAAGGAATCGCAAAGCGCTGTGGAGCGGCTGAAGAACGGCATCACGCCGTACACGCGATTTGTCCGTGCCGAGCGTGAGCGGATCGAGAAAACAGAGACCGTTCTTTCGAAGCTCCGGCAGAAACTCTCCTCCCTGCGAGCACGCAGCCAGGCTGTGATCGAGAAATAAAATAATATATCCTGTGGCAATCGATTGCTTTTGATGCGCAGGTTGCTATAATTTTCCTTGCACCATCATCCTCTTCATTGGAGAGCGGCCATGCGCAATCTGCTTTTATGTATCCTGGCTTTCCTCGTTCTTGTTTCAGCCACTGGTTTTGCATTTGAAGCACAGTCCGGCGAAGCTGCCATAACCCTCCTCAACCGCAGCGGCCAGCCTGCCATCCGGATCACGGATGGGGACATCATTCGCATCCAGGTCACTCTTCCACAGCCTGTTGCCGTACAACAGGCTGTTACCTTTACCCTTGGCGAGGCGTCTTCGATTGTCGGATCCTGCACCATCCCGAGCGGTGATTTATCCTGCATGACGGAGTCAGTCCCTGCGCTGGGCTGGTACTGGGATTCGGCGGGAAGCGCGCACAGCGTCCGCACCGTACAAGCATTCACGGATGTAAACAAGCCGCTGGGGACATCCCAACCCGTCAATGTGGGGGCGCGTCCCGTTGTGCTGGTGCATGGTTTCATCTCCAGCTGGGAGACGTGGAAGCAATACCTGGGCAGTGACGGATATCTTGACTCGCTTGGCGTACACGGGTTTGCCGTAGGCGATGGGCAAGTGCCGGGCGTGATGAACACCGGTGTGATCACCAACCCCCCGGGCCGCACGAACAGCATCGCCCAGAATGCGGATATCCTTGGCCAATACATCGCCGGTATCAAAGAGCAGACCGGCGCCGAAATGGTGGACCTTGTGGTGCACAGC
>DATAKV010000750.1:0-1740 GCA_036261375.1 Anaerolineales bacterium | reverse complement strand
ACCGGTGCGGGAACGGCGGTGCTGGTCATGTAGGAGCTGCCGCTGATGGGGTAAGCGCACAGGCAGGCGATTAACCCCTGGCGCTCTCCCAACGAACGGTGGAGCGCAATGGCCCGTTCATAATACACTCTGCCCTGGATGAGATCCCCGAAACCATAATGGCTGATGCCGAGCAAGTCCAGCGTGCTGGCCATCTCACGCAGGTCATGTATCGACTCGACGATGCCCAAGGCTTCTTTATGGAGCGCAAACCCTTCGGATGGCTCGCCGGACATGTAACGCCAGTTCCCAATTCGATTCAAGGTTTGCGCCAGCCGAGCCGGATCGTTCAACTGGCGGGCTGCCTCCAACGCCTGCTGGAAATATACGCCGGCGCGCTGGTAATCGCGGCTCGTCCACGCAAAGCCCAGATCGAGCAGGCTTCTCCACTCGTTCTCTGTATCCTGCGATTCACGGGCGACCTGCAGAATACCTTCATAATCGGCGCGGGCCGCCTCGAAGTCCCCCAGGGTCTGGTGTGCCTGTCCGCGCGCACGCCATAGAGAAAGGGACGGCTTCATTCCGAGATGGCTGGCTGCATCCAGAGCACGGGTGAAATGCAGGAGGGCGGCGCGGGTCGCTTCCAGAGATTGCGCACGTTCCCCGGCGCGGCGCGCGTACTCGAAGGCTTTGTTCCATTCGCCCGCTTCGAAGAAGTGATAGGACAAATCGTTCAAACGCGTTTCGCTGGGATCGCCTGCCCCTTGTTCCAGCGCGAGAGCAATCGACTTATGCAAGGCCTTGCGCTCGAGTCCCAAAAGATCCTGATAAATTGCTTCGCGGGTAAGTGCGTGCCGAAACGCGTAGACCTCGGCCGACTCTTCCATGATCATCTGCGCATCTCTCAATTCGACGAGGTGCGGCGCCAGTTCTGTATAAGGCTGGTCCATCAAGCGTTGCAGGAGCTCAACGTGGAAGTGACGTCCCACCACGGCTGCCAACGCAACCAGTGTTCGGGCCGCGGGGCCGAGACGGTTGAGGCGCTGTCGCATCGCGAGCTGCACCGTGCGCGGCACCCGCAACTCGCCGGCAGGCAGATGCTCCAGATCGCCTGTCTCGACGATAGACTTGAGAGCTTCTTCCAGGAAGAATGGATTACCCTCTGTCAGGCGATAGATCGCTTCCAACAGATCGTAATGGAGTGGGCGGTCGGTCTCCAGAATGGCCCGCAGCATATTGTCCGATTCCCCCAGCGAGAGGCGCGGCAGCCGTATTTCGGTCGCGAGGCGTAGACGGTTCCACTCTGCCAGCAGATGCTCCAAGGCTTCATGCTTTTCGTCGGCGCGATAGGTGCCTGCGAACAGGATGGAACGAGGCGGGTTATGGCGTGTCAGGTAGAGTAAGAACTCCAGGCTGAGGTCATCACACCAGTGTAAATCCTCCATCACCACCAGGAGCGGCGTGCCGCGGCCAGATTCATCTCCTGCCCGGAGCAGGAATTGGGCCAGGGACTGAAAGATGCGTCGTTTCTCTGCCTCCGGATCGAGCATGGACGATGCCTCAACGTCCGGAAGATACATGGAAAGCTCCGGGAAGATTCTGGCCAACACAGCAGCAATCGGTTTGAGAGATTCTTCGATTTGCTCGCGGCTATGCGTGAGGCAAAATGTGTTCAGCAGGTCGACCAGCGGCGCGTAGGGCAGTGCCTGATCCTGCTCGAAGCAGCGCCCGATTAAGACGGCCATTCCTTGTTCCCGGGCG
>DATAKV010000744.1:0-13775 GCA_036261375.1 Anaerolineales bacterium | reverse complement strand
CTGACCCTTCTTTCCTATTTTGCCCCGGGCGGCTGGTGAAACTGCAGAAGCCATTCACCCGTCGATCGCTCGGAGACGGCCGTCTCAGGAGTAACAACGATGATCCAGGTGTGGCCGGGTCGCAGCGGGAAGGGAGTCTGCTCATCGGGGTGGAAAAACCGGATCGGCTTGCGGCGACCCGATTCGATCTCCTTTTCACTGGCCACCGTGCTCCAGCGGACCTCATATTTCCTGCCATCGCGGAACAGGATTGCATCTCCCACCCAGTCCTGCTCGAGGTGAATGCTCAAATTGGTAGACGAAATGACCTCATGCTCAGCATATAAGACGATCACATTCTCAAAATGCAACTGGCGATTGGTCAGCCGGTCCACTTCGGGATGGACCTCACCGGCCGTCTGCGGATCGGCTCGATCCACATAGCGCCACCAGCTCTGGTAGAGCGGGTCATAGACCCAGGCGGACTGGTTGAGCCAGGCGATGTAGACATGGAGCCGAGATGCCTGCGTACCGCCCGGGGGAGGCTCGCTTGAATATGTGTTGCCTGTGTAATCGATCGGCAGGTCGGTGGAGCGGTTGCCCTTTGTATACTCGATCATCTCGTCGATATCCAGCATATAGCCGCCGCCCTGGATATCGTGATGGACGAACGCACACTGCGGCAGTTCCACCAGCACTTCCGCAGAGGCAAAGGCATAGATCAGGCAGGATTCCGGGAGAAATGCAGCGATATCAGCGTAGACGAGCCGTCCCGAACGGACCGGTCCAACTTTGGCGGGCGGAAGATCGGAGCTGGAAACCAGGAGGTTTACCTGGACCAGGCCTGCGTCCAGGTCGAGAATGGATGAAGCGACATTCAGCGGATCGGACCAGCCCGAGGCAGGATCTACGTCACTGTCCTGTTCCTCGCTCCAGGCGTTCCTGCGGGTGAATTCCATCCCGTCCGGTTTTGCAATGGCGATCTTATACACTCCCGGGTCAATATTGAAGCCATAATAGCCGTTCGAATCGGTGGTTGTTTGTTGAAGCAGTTGATCGTTTGAATCGTACAGGTTCACACAAACACCGCCGATGCCTTTCTCCCAGGCTTCCTGGATGCCGTTCTCATTTTTGTCATGCCAGATCCGGTTGCCAATCAGGAGGTTTGTTTGGGTAAAAATCTCTCTTCGCACTTCACAATTTCCGGTAAGAGGAACTTCCGGCTCGGGGACCCGGCCATAGAACGTGGTCAGAAAACGGGTTGCGCCCTCGGTGATGTAGATCTCGAAGACATAGGGGGCAAAGGACAGGCCTGCCTGCGGCCGTGCTGTGACCGGAAAATGGGAAATGGAGACCAGCGCCGCAGGGATTTGCAGCAGCGACGGATCTTCGACAGGCAATCCCGTCAGGGGATTGAAGACTTCGATATAGGGGGTTGGCTCAGCCGTCGCTGGGATCGGAGAGCTCTGCGATGGAAGGGGTTTGGTTGCAATGTCTGGTTGATCCGGCGAGGGAGTTCCCTCCGTCGGGATGGCCGGATTGCAATTACTGAGAATGAAAGATAAAAAGATAAGATAAAAGATGGGAAAGTAATGAGTAGATCGAAGCATTCGAAGGATCTCTACCCCTGAAACGCTGAGAATTGAGCACACTCAGTGTTCCAGTTTTCTTGTTCTTCAGTCACCAATCCCTAAAAACCTTCAAACGCCTGCCTGACGCGCTGATAGGTTGTCTCCAATGCCTCCGGCAGGACGCGCGTATCGCCCAGGATGGACATGAAATTGGTATCCCCGGCCCAGCGCGGCACAATGTGAATGTGGACGTGAGACTTGACTCCTGCACCTGCTGCTTCGCCGATGTTCGCACCCATGTTAAAGGCCTGAGGATGATAAATATTCCGCAGAACAGCCATGCAACGTGTAGTCAACTCCATCATCTCGGCGCGGGTCGCAGGGTCGAGCTCCTCGAGGTTCGGCTGATGGTCGATCGGGACCACCATCAGATGACCGCTGGTATAGGGATAGCGGTTGAGGATCACAAAGGCGCGCTCGCCGCGGAACGCTATCAGGTTCTCGGCGCTGTCTTCCTTTGCCTGCGCAGAGCAAAAGATACAACCATCGGCTTTACTGCTTTCGATATATTCCATACGCCACGGGGACCAGATGTGATTCATAGGATGGTCGAATTGTAGCAGAATTATTCGCCAGATTAATCATGGAGTTTTTAAGAATTTCACAGACTTTTTCCTGGGAAAACACAGAATTAAGGTCAAGATCGTCCTATATCGCAAATAACCATAATAGAAGGTTCCAGCTCTTTTCTCTTTCTTTTTTCGCCTCCATCCTTCCGTATTCATCGTTTTTCGATTATCCTCGCGCCGATGCAGCCGACCCTTTTCCCCACCCAGCAATGGACTGTTTCCAAGCTGACCTTCTTCATCCGCCGGCTTCTGGAAGAGAATGAAGTTCTTCAGGATGTCTGGGTGCAGGGCGAGATCTCGAATCTTTCCCGCCCCGCCTCCGGACATGTTTATTTCACACTGAAGGATTCGAACGCAGCCTTGAAATGTGTGATGTGGAAGACATCCGCGGCCCGGCTGCGGATGGGGCTGCAGGATGGCATGGAAGTCGAAGTCCATGGGAGGATCGGCGTCTATGAGGTCAGCGGCCAATACCAGCTCTATGCAGATGCGATCCGCCCGGTGGGCGAGGGGGCGTTGTACCAGGAGTTCATGCGGCTGAAGTCCATGCTGGAGGCGGAGGGGCTGTTCGCTCAGGAGCGCAAACGCCCGATCCCCATGCTGCCGGGAAAGATCGGCATCGTCACATCGGCTACAGGCGCGGCGCTACGGGACATACTCAACACCCTTGGCCGGAGATTGCCCACTGTGGAAGTGATCCTGGCTCAATCCCCGGTGCAGGGAGTGGAAGCGCCTCCAGCCCTGGTCAAAGCCATTCAGTCCCTCAATAACCAATCCACGGAAGTCATCATACTGGCCCGTGGCGGCGGATCCATTGAAGATCTATGGGCGTTCAACGATGAGCGCGTGGTGCGGGCGGTGGCCGGCTCGCGGATTCCGATCATCTGCGGGGTCGGCCATGAGACGGATTTCACACTCTCGGACTTCGCCGCCGATCTGCGTGCGCCAACACCCACGGCCGCAGCCGAGCTGGCCACCCAGATCACCCTGCTGGACCTGCTGGCCCAGCTGGAGAACTACCGCAGCCGCCTGAATACGGCAACCTTCAGCCTGCTTGCCGACAAGCAGAATATCCTCTCGTCGCTGGCGGCCGCGCTGCGCTATGCCTCGCCGGAGCGCCGGATCCAATCGGAGCGCCAGCGCGTGGATGAGCTCGCACGGCGCGTATACTCGTCTCTGCTTCATCGTATCCAGCTGCAATCGGCACACGTCACCGGGATGCAGCGGCGGCTCGAGGCCCTGAATCCACTGGCGGTGCTGGGGCGCGGCTATGCAGTCGTGACACGAAAGGATGATGGCAGTGTTGTGTCCCGCGTCGAGCAGGCAGCCGGGGAAATGAAGGTCCGGGTCAGCGACGGAGAGTTCGACGTCAGGCATTCGCGCTGAATGAAGCGTGCCGGCCTGGAATAATTATCTTTTATCATGTGCGCTTTGTCTGCACTACACTCCGCTACAGGCGGGGATCAGGAGTACTTATGCCAAAACCATCTTCGAAACATACGCAAAAGCCCGTTGAAGAATTAACGTACGAAGAAGCCCTCGTCGAGCTGGAGGAGATCGTGTCCCAGCTGGAAGGGGAGCAGAACCAGCTCGAGGAGTCGATCAAGCTGTTCGAGCGGGGGCAGGCTCTGGCGGCGCGCTGCGGTGTGCTTCTCGAAGCCGCGGAGCTCAAGGTCAAGCAGGTTGTCGGCGATGTCATCCTTCCCTTCGAGGAAGAGTCTGAATGAATTTCCTCGATGTCCTGCAAAACAGGGCTCTGATTACCGGGCTTTCTGCCTGGGCTCTGGCACAGATCATCAAGATCCCCCTCGATTACCTGCGTACACGCCGCTGGAACTGGGCCCTGCTCTTCACCACGGGCGGGATGCCCAGCTCCCATTCTTCCCTGATGACCGCCACCACCCATGCCATCGGCCTGTATCAAGGATTTTCCAGCCCGTTATTCGCGATGGCGGTGGCGATCACAATGATCGTGATCTACGATGCGGCCAACGTCCGCAGGCAGGCCGGCATCCATGCCCAGCGCATCAATGTGATCTTTGACGAATTGCTGCGCGGGCATCCCATCAATGAGAGGGATCTACGAGAAGTCCTCGGGCACACACCGCTGGAAGTGGTCGGCGGCATTTTGCTCGGTCTGGCCGTTGCAACGGGCCAGTGGCTGCTCTGGAAGTAAACATCAAAAGGAGAAAACATGGAGGAACTGGTCGCACTCGTCATGAAGAAAACAGGCCTGCCCAGTGAAACAGCGCAGGTCGCCGTCAAAACAGTGATCGATTTCCTTAAGAAGAAGCTGCCTGCCCCGGTTGGGGTCACAATCGACAATTTTCTGAAAGGCAAGGGCCAGGTGGCCGCAGCGGCCGGCATGGTTGGAGGATTGCTGGGCGGAGCAAAAAAGAAGAAATAAATACAGGCAGCAGAGCTCTGCCGCCTTTTTCGTTTCATGACATTCCTGTAATTCATCCAGAAGGGGACCGGCGAAGCCTGCCTGCAAGGGCTCCAATCATCATCCGGACTTCGGGGACGCGGAAGATCAGGACTCCCGCCAGATAGAGGAGGCCACCCAGCGCCACCCCTCCTAAAGCGACGATCCAGCGGTTCCAGCCCCCCGCCGCGTCGAGCCACCACCACAGACCAATCGCCATCCCCAGCGCGGCCCCCGCAAAGCGGACAAATCCGCGCCCAATGTGTTTTCCGTCGATTCCATTCAGGCGCCTCCGCATGAAGATGAACAGAGCCGTCGCTTCGAGGGCCGTGGCAAAGGAGTTGGCCAGCGCCAGCCCGCCGAGAGGCAACCAGCCGAACTGCGCGAACCATCTCGAAAATAGAAAACTGAACAGGATATTCAGCCCCATGGCGATCGTGCCGATTAACACCGGCGTCCGGGTATCCTGCTGGGCGTAAAAGGCCCGGGTCAGGATCTCCATGACTGAATGGCCAACAAGCCCGGCCGCGTACCAGAGCAGCGCCCAGGCGACTAGCTGGACATCCTGCTCGTCGAAGTTGCCGCGCTGGTACAACGCCGAAATCAAAGGCTCGCGCAGGAGCATCAATCCAACGCTGGCAGGCAGCGACAACAGCAGAACCCCGCGCAGGGAGGCGGCGAGAGAAGCGCGCATCTCGTCCACTTTGCCGAGCGCGTGCTGGGCGGAGAAGGTCGGCATGGCGGCAATCGCGATCGACTGGGCGATGGCCACCTGGGCCATGAGCATCAGCGAAAATCCATAGCGCAAACCGACCAGGCTTCCCTCTTCCATCTGGGATCCGAGCCAGATGTTGACCCAGAAATTCAGCTGGACAATCGCCACCCCCAGCAGGCGCGGTCCCATCAACAGGATGACATTTTGGACATTGGGATTTTGGAGTCGGATAGTTAAACTCATGCGCCCCTTTTGTTTCAGGAGCGATGGAATCTGGATCAAAAGATAAGCGCAGGCCCCGATCACTACACCCCAGGCGAGCCCGTGGATTCCCATTGTGGGAGCTAGCGCCAGAGTGCCGAAGATGATGCCAAGCTGGTACATGGCCGGCGTCAGGGCCGGGATGAGGAAGACCTGGTGCGCATTGAGAATACCGGAGACCAGCCCACCCAGCCCAAACAACACAGCAGAAACGAGCTGAACACGCAGGAGTGAAATCGTCAGGGCAAAGATAGCAGGATCCTCTGCCAGCCCGGGCGCCAGTGCATACCGGACCACCTGCGGCGCGAACAGGGCCGCGAGAAGGGCCATCCCGCTCAAGGTCAGGGTGACAAGGCTCGCAATGGACGAGGCGAGCCTCCAGGCTTCGGCTCGATCCTGACGGGCAAGCAGACCTGTGAAAGTGGGAATAAAAGCTGACCCCAGGGCTCCTCCGGCGATCAGGTTGAACAGGGTCTCAGAGACCTGGTTCGCCGCCAGAAATGCATCCAGCTCCGCGGAGGCACCAAAGGTACGGGCGACCAGAATGCCGCGGATCAGTCCTGTCAGTTGGCTGAGTACGAAAGCCAGCATCACCGTCCCCGCCGCGCGTGCGATTTGCCTGTTTGCAGTAGCGGTGCTCACGGGGAGGATTATAATCAATCAACTGTTATCGTGATCAGCAGACCTGGCGATTGAGATACCCATACCTACGAGTGGATTGCATTGCCTTAAATGATTTATTGATAATTGAGGAGAGAGCATGAGTACCGTACCTCAACACGGGTATCTGGTCATTGCCGATATTTCAGGCTACACCTCCTTCGTGGCGAAGACGGAGCTGGAGCATTCGCACGAGATCCTGTCTGAGCTGCTGGGTTTACTGGTTGAAAAGTTCAAGCCCCTGATGACCCTCTCGAAGCTGGAGGGCGACGCAGTGTTCGCCTACGCCGCAGAGGAGAAGATCTCGCGCGGCGAAACCCTGCTCGAGTTCCTCGAGGACATGTACGTGGCCTTTCGCGACAAGCAGGTCTCGATGAAGCGTGCCACCACCTGTACCTGCCTGGCCTGCCAGAACATCCCAACCCTCGACCTGAAATTCATTGCTCATCATGGGGATTACATCGTCCAGCGCGTGGGCGAGATACGCGAGCTAATCGGCTCGGACGTGAATTTGATCCATCGTTTAACGAAAAACCATGTAGCAGAGACGACCGGCTGGCGTGCCTATATGATGCTGACCGATAAGTGCCTGAATCATTTGAATATAAGGCTGGAAAATGCACACGAACAGGTCGAAGAGTATGAGCATCTGGGGGAGGTAACGACCTACAGCCTGGATCTGCGCAAGCGGTATGACGAGCTGGTCAGTGAGCGCCGGACCTTTCTAACTGAAGAGACAGCCGATCTGACATTTACTGTGGATTACCCTGTCCCGCCGCATGTGGCCTGGTCCTGGTATCAAAACCCGGACAAGCGGAATCTCGTCATGCCCATGGTCCACTGGTATGCTGGCGATCGCCCCCGGGGTCGCGGCGGAGTCGGTGCGAGCAATCACTGTGCACACGGAGGCGGGACAAGCACCGAAGTGGTCGTGGACTGGCGCCCGTTCGAATACTCCACGACCGAATCCTACGAGAAAGGCAAAAAGACATTTGTCGAAACGGATCGTTTCGAGCCCCTGCCAAACGGAGGGACAAGACTGCATGTGTTTGCCCAACTGGTCCTGCCTGTGCCGCGCTTCATACGAAAGATCCTGGCTCGCAGGATCCTGCTGCACTCCATGAAGTATGACCAGCTCCTGATGCAGGCTGCCAAACTGGCTGGAGAGGAATACCTCGCCACAGCAGGTCGTGAATAAGATGGCTTTACCGCACATGACACGACTCTCGAAGCTTCTTTCCATGAGGCAGGGTGAGGAGAGGCTGGCTTCGCTCGTCATCGGGATTATGCTACTGACAGCCATGGGTGCTGCCCTGGGCGGGACGGGTATCGATGCCCTGTTCTTTGCGCGCTTCGGCGTGGAATACCTGCCGTACATGTATCTGGGACTGGGGATCACGACCATGATCATGTCCTTCGGAATGACGGCGCTGATCAGCCGGATCCCCAGGCAGCTCCTGTATCTTGCTATCCCCCTGCTTGTGGCAGCCATCCTCATCCTGGCGCGCTTCAGCCTCCTGAGTGGAGCCAGCTGGCTGTATCCTGCGCTGTGGCTGGGCAAGGAGGTAATCAATATTTTCATCACGCTGGTTATCTGGGGGATGGCTGGCGTTGTATTCGATACGCGGCAAGCCAAGCGCTTATTCCCCCTTTTCAATGCAAGCCGCATCCTGGGCCAGGTGATCGGCGGGTTTATCACGGGGTTGCTTGTCAATTCGATTGGGACCGAGAATCTCCTGCTGGTCTGGGCAGGCACCCTGTTGGCTGCCTTTGTTTTCAGCCGGGCGGTCCTTTTGCGCATGCCGGCCGCTCCCTCGCCGGAAGGCAAACGATCCAATCGCAGGCAGACCCGTCTCATCCAGGAAATGCAGCGCGGCTACCAATATGTTCGCAGCTCTCCGCTCATGAAGTGGATCGCCATTTCCACGATCCTCTTTTCGCTCTTGTTCTTTTCGCTCGCCCTGCCCTTCTCCAGGTCTGCCACAGAACAATTTGGTGATGAAAATTCCCTGGCAGCCTTCCTGGGCTTGTTCAACGGACTCAGCACCGGTGCTGCCTTCCTGACCTCACTCCTGCTGGCGAACAAGCTCTATGCGCGTTTTGGTATCATGGCCTGCATTCTTACGGTCCCCTTCGTCTACTTGATCGGTTTCGCCAGCCTGATGATCGCACCTGTTTTCGCCATTATTGTAGCCTTTCGTTTTTTTCAGGTGCTGGCGATCTCGGGCGTGGGCGAGTCGGCCTGGTTTGCCATGTTCAACGTGGTGCCACCCGAACGGCGTGACCAGGTCCGGGCCTTCATCAGCGGGGTGCCGGAACAGGCAGGCACCTTCCTGGCAGGTGGAATTCTGATCGTCGGGGAACAGTCGCTTTCTCCACAGCAGCTTTACCTGGTTGGTCTGTTCGCCGCGGCGGCCTGTACATATGTGATATACCGAGCGCGCGGCGGGTACAACCGTGCCCTGATCGAGGCACTGCGTGCCGGCCGGCCGCATCTCTTCTTTAGCGAGGAACAGCCTTTTGGCGGATTTCACCAGGATGCCGCCGCCGTCCAGACCGCCCTGAACGGGCTGCGGGATCCGGACCCTGTCATCCGCCGTGTTTCCGCCGAAATCCTCGGTAACCTTTCCATCCCTGAGTCTACTCAGGCGCTTGTAAATGGTTTGAGCGATGCCGATCCACTCGTGCGGGCCGCCTCGCTGCGGGCATTGTCTCAATCCGGTTCTGCTTCCGCACTCCTCGACATTGCCGTGTCGCTTTCGGACCCTGAGCCGGAGGTGCGTTTCGAGGCGGTTTCTGCCATTTCGATGCTGGCCGCATATCCCCTTGGGACGTCCAAATACCTTTCGCCGCTGCTCGAGGATGAAGATCCAAAAGTCAGCACCCGCGCGGCCGTTGCATTGCTGAAAAACAATCGGACCGATGAACGAGCCAGGAAATTCCTCCGCCATACGGCCGTGTTTGGCGAGTATGAAGCGCGTACCCATGCCATCGCCGCGCTTGGAGACTGGGGCGATGTGGAAGCGTTCGAGTTCCTTGCCAACGAGCTGAAGGACCGCACCCTTACTCCCGCCATTCGCAGGAACATCCTCGTCTCAATGCGGCGGATCGATGGTGCGAAAGCTGTTCCTTACCTGATCGATTCCCTGGGAAGTCGAGACCGGATGATCGTGGAGGCCGCCGCCGAGCTGCTGGCATCCATAGGAACGCCGTCCCTCGAACCGGTCCTTCAAGCCTTGCAAGAGGAAGAAAAAGCCGACGGCGCCCTTCTGGCTTTGCAACGACTGCCTCTGCCTTCTGCGGAGCCTGTCCTGCAGTTTGCACGCCTGTCTGTGGCGCGGGCTGTGGAATACGACGCCCTGACCCGTGCGGTGCGGTCTGCAGACAGCCATGAAGCGATGGCGCTGCTGGCCCAGTCACTGGATAACAAGACCAATGAATACGGGCTCCGCGCCCTGCGTGCCATCGGCCTGCTGGGCGACCGGGAGGCTATGAATACGGCGATCGAGAACCTGAAGGCAGGGGATGCAGGACTGCGGGCCAATGTCATCGAAGCCCTGGAATCGATCAGTGCCAGATGGCGCGACATCCTGCGGCCCCTGATGCAGTTGTGGGAAGCCGATCGCGCCGTTTCACCGGTCGTGGACTGGAATCGCCTGCTCAACGACCCGGATGAATGGGTCCGCGAATGCGCACGCTATGCCCTGGATTTTGGAGAGACAAAAATGGATACGATCACCACCTTGTCCCTGATGGACCGCATCATCTTTTTAAAACGTGTGCCGTTGTTCGCTACCCTCTCATCCACCGATCTGAAACAGGTCGCCGCGATTGCATCGGAGGAGGTCTTCCCGGATGGGGAGGTAATCGCCCATCGCGGTGAGCAGGGCGACGCCATGTTTGTGATCGTTTCCGGCGAAGTGCGTGTATGCATTGAAAACGAAGGCGTGGAAACAGAGCTGGCCCGGCGCCGATCCGGCGAATATGTGGGAGAATTGTCCATCATCAACCGTGAGCCGCGTAATGCCACACTGATTGCATCCGGTGACGTGCGTGCCCTGTGCATCGACCAGAAAACGTTCGAAGGGTTGATCCGGGAGCGCCCGGAGGTCAGCCTGTTCATCATCCAGGTGCTCTCGAAGCGCCTCAAGGAACTGATGGAGAAGAAATAATCTACCCGCGCGCAGTGCAGCGCAGTTGAAGCGCGATTACATGTGTTGCCTCACAGAACTCCTCCATGCATAACTAAAGGATCTTCATGAATTTCGGATACCGGTTTCTCGCGTTGCATCTTATCTTCATCTTTTTTCTCTCAGCCTGTGGGACGATGCTACCCACGCCCGACATTGAAGATCCTTCATCATCGGATGGCGGGCTGACTCCCATCGAGCTCCAGGCCGGGTATGGCGTGCGCGGCTCGTGGTTCGAGTTGTATTTCACCAACCCCAGCAGTCCCATTTCACCCCAGGGGACGGGCGGGGTGGATGGTCCACTGGTGGAGGCTATTGATGGAGCCCGGCTAAGCATCGATATAGCGGCCTACAGCATCAGCCTGAACAGCGTGCGCAACGCCCTGATACGCGCCCATCAGCGCGGTGTGACCGTTCGCATGGTGATGGAGTCCTCGAACATGGAGAATTCCGACCCTCAGCGCATGCTGGAGGCAGGCATCCCCATCTTTGGCGATAACCGTGAAGGGTTGATGCACGACAAATTTATCATCATCGACCGCTCCGAGGTCTGGATGGGCTCGATGAACTATACCGATTCGGGCGCCTACGATGACAATAATCACATGTTCCGCATCTTCTCCACCAAGATGGCCGAGAACTACATCAAGGAATTCGAGGAGATGTTCAACGACGATATGTTTGGCCCGGATGCCGTCTCGCAAACGCCGAACCCGTCCCTTATCATCGATGGCACCCAGGTGGACACGTTCTTCTCCCCGGACGACCGCGTGCTGAGATCGCTTGCGCCCGTGCTTAGTAGCGCCGAGGAAAGTATTTACTTCCTGGCGTTCTCGTTCACGTCCAATGACCTGGGAGATATTGTCCGTGCCAAGGCAGAAGAAGGCCTCGACATCGGCGGTGTGATGGACGATGAGCAGATCCGCTCGAACCAGGGCACCGAATTCGATCCCTTCCGCCAGGCAGGATTGGACGTTCTCATCGATGGCATCGATGGCCAGATGCACCATAAAGTGTTCATCATCGATGAAAAGATCGTGGTATTCGGATCCTACAATTTCTCGCAGGCCGCCGAGGAGCGCAACGATGAGAATCTATTGATCGTCCATCACGAAGGGATCGCTGAACAGTTCATGAAAGAATTCCAGCGTGTCTCCAGACAGGCTCATGATTAAATGACCCGGAGATTACTCGTGATCTTTGCTCATCCGGACGATGAGTCCATGGGGATGGGGGGCACGCTTGCCAAATATGCGGCGGAAGGTGTGGAGACCTATTATGTCTGTGCTTCGCGCGGGGAGCGGGGCTGGTTCGGTCCCGAGGAGCAGTATCCTGGCCCATCCGACCTCGGCGAGATCCGGACCAAGGAGCTGGAAAACGCTGTTCGTGAATTGGGCATACGGAGATTGTTCTTCCTCGACTACGTTGACGGCGATGTGGACAAAGCCGACCCTGAAGAAGCGATCGGAAAGATCGCCGTCCACATCCGCAGGATCCGTCCGCAGGTGGTGGTCACGTTTCCGCCCGATGGCAATTATGGCCACCCCGACCACATCGCGGTGGGTCAATTTACCTGCGCCTCCGTCGTTTGTGCAGCCGACCCTGCGTATCTCGATCCGGAGGGTCTGCCATCCCACCGTATCCAGAAGCTTTACTACATGGTCGATTCGGAAAGCTTTGTAAGCCTGATCGCTCCCTTCATGGGCGATATGACCTTCCCGGTCGATGGCCAGGTGCGCGGCGAAACAGCCTGGAAGGATTGGATGATCACCACGCGTATCGAGATGGCAGAGCATTGCCGCACCGCCTGGCGTGCCATCCAATGTCATCTGAGCCAGCTGCCCAGCCTGGGATTGCTTGCCGATATGCATGAGGAGGCCGCGATCGCTGTCCTGGCCATGCAGGGGACGTTCTACAGGGCTTTCAGCCTGGTCAACGGCGGCAGGACGCTGGAGACGGATTTATTTGAAGGCGTTCGAGAATAAATTTGGAGTCAGACGGCTTACCGTCTGCAAGGAGCTTGCATATGACCGAGACTTTCAAACTACTGGCAGTCTTCCCTCATCCTGACGATGAAACTCTCGGGCTTGGCTCTACACTGGTGCGCTATTCCGCGGAAGGTGTGGAGACATATCTCGTCTGTGCGACGCGTGGGGAGCGCGGCTGGTTCGACAGTGAAGGCCCCAATCCGGGCCTGAAGGGAGTCGGCCAGATCCGCGAGGCGGAGTTGCGCTGCGCAACAGAGCACCTGGGACTGCAGGAAGTTTCTTTTCTGGAGTACATCGATGGGGATGTGGATCGGGCGGAGCCGATGGAGATCATCGCAAAAATAACAAAACACATCCGCCGCATCCGGCCGCAGGTTGTCGTAACGTTCGCCCCGGATGGAGCCTATGGACATCCCGACCACATTGCCGTGTCCCAGTTTACCCAGGGGGCCGTCCTCTGCGCAGCCGATGCCGCTTTTGAAGATGGACAGTTCCCCCACCGCGTGTCGAAGCTGTATTACATGGTCGATTCGCAGGAAGTGGTCGATGCCGCGGTCGAGGCATTCGGCGGCATCAGCATGGACATCGACGGAGTCACCCGCCGTCACGTCGGCTGGCAGGATTGGCAGATCACAACACGGCTCGATAATGTTCGTTACATGGAAAGAGTACGCCAGGCGATCCGCTGTCACAAATCGCAGCTGCCCGGGTTTGGCCCCATCGCGGAGTGGTCCGCGGAACAGCTGGCGGAGATGTTTGGCACAGGTCATTTCTACCGGACGTTCAGCCTCGTGAACGGTGGAAGGAATGTGGAATCCGATTTGTTCGAAGGATTGAGATAACTGATTTGCACAGATTCTTACTTGCTGCTTTGTTTATTCTTACTGCGTGCCAGCCTGCGCCCCGTATTCCGACCCAGCCAACTGCAACAAACCCCACTAACCCGCCTGTTCCCACAGATACCTCACT
This sequence comes from Anaerolineales bacterium, assembly GCA_036261375.1. Taxonomy (GTDB): domain Bacteria; phylum Chloroflexota; class Anaerolineae; order Anaerolineales; family Villigracilaceae; genus Defluviilinea. The sequence goes on along the minus strand of DATAKV010000744.1, from coordinate 388 downwards.
CCCTTCGGCGACGATGACGGAGCACCCAACGTCCATCCCTACGATCCCGGCATCCGTAGTCGAGCTGGATGGGGCGGATGTGCCGCCCGGCTTTTCCCTGATCCGGTTTGCCGACCTGCCGCGGCCCACCGCCTTTGCCTTCGATGAGCAGGGACAGATGTACGTCACCTCCCAGGATGGGAACGTGTATCGGTTGACAGATGAGAACGAAGACGGGCGTGCCGAGCCGCGCACCATTTTTGCTTCCGGTTTTACCGTGCCATTGGGGATCGCGGTGCACAGGCCGTCGGGGGAAATCTATGTTTCGCACCAGGGTGTGATCTCCTCCCTGCAGGATGCCGATCACGATGGCAGGGCCGACGGGGAGAAAATCCTTGTGGGGAATCTA
>DATAKV010000743.1:0-1814 GCA_036261375.1 Anaerolineales bacterium | reverse complement strand
CGGTATCGGTGGTGCATGGCTCATTTGCCGCTGGTGGGCGTTCGGCCTGGCGCGTTCTTTGACGTTCGAGCGCGAGATGCGTTTCGGCTGGGCCCAGGTGGGCGACAGGCTTGAAGAACGATTTACACTCACGAATCAATTTCTATTGCCGGCAACCTGGGTCACGCTGCAGGACCATTCCAGCCTCCCTGACCATTATGCCTCGGTGGCGACAGGCGTAGACGGCTCCAGCACCTCACAATGGAAAGTCACCACGCGCTGCACAAAACGAGGGGTGTATACGCTGGGAGGAACGACTCTCGAAACGGGCGATCCCCTCGGGATGTACACGGTCACGATCGAAGACCCAACTTCCTCGACCCTGGCGGTGATGCCGCCTGTAGTGTCGTTACCCAGGTTTGAGATCCTGGCCAGCGGCTGGGCCGGAGAAGGCAAACCTCGCCGGCACGCCCTGCAGGAGACGATCAACGCTTCGCACCCGCGCGAGATGCAGCCGAGTGACCCGATGCGGCTCATTCACTGGAAAACAACCGCACGACATTCGATTCTGGAGAACGGGCAGGGACACGGAAACCCGTTCTTTGTACGCCAGTTCGAAGGGACACCGGCAGGCGATTGGTGGATCATGCTCGATCTCGACCAAGGCTCACAACTGGGAATGGGCTGGGATGCCACCGAAGAACATGCCGTCATCCTGGCTGCCTCGCTTGCCGCGCGGGGGCTGAATGAGGATCACCCCGTGGGAATGTCAATCAACGGTAGCGCACCAGAATGGATTCCTCCGCGGCGCAATGAGTACCAGCTACGTTCCGTGCTAAAGGCCCTGGCAGTTGCCTCCCCTGCTGCGCTGTCGTTAAAAGATTATCTACAGCGGGCAGGCGGATCGTTCAACAGTCATTGCAGCCTGATCCTGATCACTTCCAATACAGACCCGGAGTGGACTCAATGCCTCCTGCCATTGATGTGGCGTGGGGTCATGCCGACTGTATTTTTGTTTGATCCCATGACCTTCGGCGGGAATGCAAATACGAAGACGATCTCAGATATTTTTCAGTCGCTGAACATTCCGTGTCATGTCATCCCGCATGCAATGTTCGATAAGCCCCAAGCGCGCCCCGGGCATGAGGGCGAGTGGGAATGGCGCATTTCTGCGACGGGCAAAGCGATCGCCGTCCGCGCCGCGCAGGGAGATTGGCGAGGGCTGGAATGAGCGTGGTCCGCATTTTACGCAGGCTTCTTTCCGCCGAGTCCATCGGGTTGATTCTGATACTTATTGCGCTGCAAACACTGGCGTATGGAATATCTTCTTCTCTGCGGAATATCGACACGCGCCAGTCGGTATATTTCGCCTGGGTTTGTGTGCTTGCTGCTCTCACCGCGTTCGGGTTTAGCAAGGTCAACTGGAACGGGATCCAGGCGTCGCTGGGGATGCTCGCTTTGGGACTTATCGGCGTGTGGATTCTGGGGGCGCGGCTTGCCACTCCCCTGGTTGATCTCGTCCAGGCCGTTTTGTCGGTCACGCCGCAGATCCTTCCGGCGATCCGGTCTGATGTCCCCATTGATACAACGGCCATCAACGACTCATGGCTTGTCGTCGCAGAAGCCTCGAATGCTCTCGGCGCACGCGTGCAAACCTGGCTCGTAGGCTTTGACAGAAATGTGATCGTGAACGACGCGCTTGTGAGGAACATGGTCTGGGTGCTCATCCTCTGGCTGATCTCTGCCTGGGTGGGCTGGTTCGCAGCACGCAGACAGGCGATTGCGTCGCTATTGCCATCTATCGTTCTGCTGGCGCTGATCACGTCGTACAGCGA
>DATAKV010000721.1:0-2491 GCA_036261375.1 Anaerolineales bacterium | reverse complement strand
TGCAGTAATCGGGAGTACAATCCCATCATGCGAAGCAAGATCGTGCTCCATATCCGTGACCCGTTTCTGCTGGATGTTTCCACTTATGTCAGCACGGCGGTCATGGCGCTGCTGGGCATCAGCGGTCTCCAGAGCCTGGTGCTTCGAATCATTGCCCTGATCCTATGCCTGGCGTATGTGCTGATGTACCGGTTCCTGTTTCGCACAGGTCATTATGAGAAAAATCCACCTGTATATTTTGCAGGGCAGGCGCTGCTGCTCCTGATGCTGCTCCTGCTGGACTCCACTGCCAGCGACGCCTTTAATTTCCTCTTTTACATTTTGACCGTCCATGCCACAGTTGTGTTGCAGGTCCGCACGGCGGCCGTATGGACTTTCCTTTATTTTGTGCTCTCCAGTGGAGTTGTTCTGGCCAATAACGGCGCAGACGGATTGTTCGCCGTTTTCTTTTATCTGGCGGCCTTTGTCATCTGCGCGATCCTGGGATATACCGTCCAGCAGACCGAGTTGACCAGTGAACGTAACAAGCGGCTGGTGACTGAATTACAGGCCACCCAGCAGAAGCTACATGAGCTGGCCGTAGTGGAGGAAAGGAACCGCCTGGCGCGCGACCTGCACGATTCGGTAAAACAGCAGGTCTTTGCCATTTCCATGCAGTTAAGTGCGGCGCGCACATCGCTGCGTGAGAACGATCCTGCCTATCCTGCCGTGGTCCAGGCAGAGAGGCTTGCCCAACAGGCCGGCGCCGAGCTGACCACGCTGATCCACCAGCTCCGCCCACCGGGGCTTGAGCACCGGTCGCTGGCCGATGCGATCCAGGAGCATGTCCGGGAATGGACCCGCCAGAACAATATTCGAGCCGAGCTGGATATCGACGTGAACATCCCGGTAAGCGGCGAAGTGGAACAGGCTTTTTTTCGCGTGCTGCAGGAGGCGCTCGCCAACACGGCACGCCACAGCCAGGCCAGCGAGGTTTGGGTCTCACTGCGATCGGATCACGAACACACGGCCTTGACTGTCAAAGATAATGGCATTGGCTATCAGGCCGGGCAGGTGAAAACAGGCATTGGCCTGGATTCGATGAAGGAACGGCTTGCGGCGGTGAATGGTACGCTGGAGGTTTCGAGTCTCCCATCACAGGGGACGCGCGTCGCTGCTGTCGTCAGGAGGTCATAATGGCTGAATTAATCTCAGTGCTGCTGGTGGATGATCACTCGGTGGTACGCCAGGGCGTGCGCGCCTTCCTTATCACGCAGCCGGATATCACGGTTGTGGGCGAGGTGGGGTCTGGCGAAGAGGCCGTGAAACTGGCCGCCCAGCATATCCCGGACGTCGTCCTGATGGACCTTATCATGCCCGGCATGGACGGTGTGGAAGCGACGCGGCGGGTCAAACAGGTCAGCCCGCGTTCCCAGATCGTGGTGCTGACCTCCTATCACGAGGATGAGCACATTTTCCCGGCGTTGAAGGCAGGTGCGCTGTCCTACATTCTCAAAGACATAAGCGCAGAGGATCTGGCTTCTGCGGTGAGAAAAGCCGCGGCGGGCGAGGCGGTCCTGCACCCGCGCGTGGCGGCGCGCGTCATCAAGGAATTGCAAGGCAAACGGGAGGATGCATTAAACCCGTTCACGGAGCTCAGCGAGCGTGAACTGGAAGTATTGAAGCTGATCGCCGATGGCATGTCCAATGCGGAGATGGCGGCCAAGCTGGTGTTGAGTGAAAAGACCATCAAGGGACATGTCAGCAACATCCTCAGCAAGCTGCACCTGGTGGACCGGACCCAGGCCGCGGTGTACGCCTGGCGGGAAGGGGTGGTGCGCAAGGAATGAACGTCGGGTCTTAAGTCCTGCCGGAATTGCGCCGTGAGGCGCATCCACGAACAAACGAATGTGAGTATTCTAGGGCTGGTCATTCAAGAAAGGAGACTCACATGAAACAAATTCTCAAACGCTATGAGCTCGCAGTTTTCTTTTTGCTCGCTTATCTGTTGAGCTGGTGGGCAGCGCCCCTGATGAACGGCGCGCTGCTGCCACATGGTCCCATGTTTGCCGCATTGATCCTTGCCGGGCTGACCGAAGGCCGCGCAGGTGTCCGTGCGTTCTGGAACCGGCTAATGCACTTCCGTGCGGGGCGCTGGTACCTGATCGGCCCGGCGATCATCCTGGCGTACACGATCGTTGGCTTCGTCATCAACCTTCTGGCCGGCGCAACGCTTGTGGAGATTCCCCGGCTGTTGGCCATGGCTGCATTCGTTCAGCTTCTGTTCTTTGGCGGCCAGTGGGAAGAGCCCGGCTGGACGGGCTATGCCCTGCCCAGGCTGGAGGAACATTTTGCCGGCCGACCGAATGGCGCATGGATCGCCGCGCTGGTGCTGGGGATTTTTCGAGCGGTCTGGCATTTGCCGCTCTTCCTGTACGGGAAACTGTATTGGTTCGATATCTTTTTCTTCTCCTTTGCCATACAGATCATCATCGCCTGGCTCTACCACAGG
>DATAKV010000713.1:0-3301 GCA_036261375.1 Anaerolineales bacterium | reverse complement strand
GGTCCGGACAATGAGGCGGGCCCCGGTCTTTTCCAGGGCTTCCACCGTATCGCCGGTCACTACCTCCACGCCTTTGCCGCCGTAGTATTCATTCAGATACTTGGACACATCGGCCGGGAATATGTTGGAGCAAATACCTGGGTCCGGGAAAATCATCGTCACTTTTTTGCCAACCAGGGTCAGAGCGGCGGCGAGCTCTGATCCAATAAAACTCCCGCCGATCACTGCAAATCGTTCTCCTTGCTCCGTCATGCCGCGCAATCGTTTATAGTCCCGGAAGGTACGGAAATAGAGGATATTCTCGCCGCCAAAGGGCAGGCGGTTGGGGGTGCCGCCGGTCGCCAGCAGCAGCTTCTCATACCGGTACTCGTTTCCTTGTTCATCCCGGACCACCTTTTTCTCCGTATCAAGTCCGGTCACCCTGCAGTCCAGGTGAAGCTCCGCCCGCGTCTCGGTGTTGCGCCAGATCTTTTCCTCCGGACTGCCCTTCCATAATCCCTTGGAGAGACTAGGCCGCACATACGGCGGATCGGGCTCCAGGCTGATCATGCCGATCGAGCCATCCGGGTCGATCTCGCGAATGCCCTTGGTGGCGGCATCGCCCGCCAACCCACCCCCGATAATCAAATACTTGTAATCCTTCATTTACAAAACATCTCCTTTATCGTTTCCATAAAGCATTATGGGTGCTTGAGGCTATTGGCGCACAGCAGGTGCGCCAATAGTTCGGGCGTAACCCTTTGACATGAAGTTCCGTTCCGCAGGTAATCGTTTCCTGGACGATCACCTGCGGAACATTTAACTATCCTGTGAATTAGTTAAACCTGCTCGGGAACTGACGGATAATGCCGTCGCTGAGCATATCAGCCATTTCGAGCGCCTGGACATGGACATCATCGTAAGCAGCAACGGATGCTGCGAAATCTCCGCCCAGGTAGGTGCCCGCTTCCTGCAGTGTCAGGTCCAGATGCTCGCGCATCATCTCTCTCATCTCCTCGAGCGGCCAGTTCTCAGGATTTGCAGCATGGAGGAATTCGGCGATATCGTCAGCGTTGGCATACCAGCGCGCCTTTGCCTCTTCGAATGCTGCTGTATCCCCGGCTTTGGCGGCCACGATGACATCGGCAGCGATCACGATATGGTCCGTAAGCAGAGATGTGAGCTGATCACCGGCAGCCTCACCGTAGAACGGCTTGATCGCGTCTCCGATATCCACCTGGTTCTGCAGCAGTCGTTCGACCGTCGTCTGCGTGTCAGGCAGGTCATTGGCAAGGCTGACGATCACGAGGCGGGTCCAGGTGATATGGTCCTCCCACAGCTTGCGCATGTCATCGTGAAAGGCCTGCGCATCCGCTTTGGGTTTCGCTTCCACCGTTGTAACAAAGACGGCAGCGGACAATATACTGGTCAACAGGAGCAATGAAATCATGATGGAATGGATTAATTTCTTGCTATTCGAAATCATTTTTTCTCCTTGTTTGTAAAAGTACTAGAGTGTGTGAGTCTTCAAGCAGCCTTGCGCATTGCTCAGGGTTTCGCTACCGGAGCATTGCCCAGCGATTTGAGATACTCGGCCAGGTCGGCTTTCTCCGCCTCGGTCAATCCCAGGTCGAAGTGGGCGTCATAGTGGTTGATAACATCCAGAAGTGTGGCGAAGCGCCCATCGTGGTAGAAGCCGCCCTGGGTGTGTGTCCACAGGCCTTTGAGCGGTGTCGTGCGGTAGGCCAGATCCGGCGACCGGTCGGCCTGGAACGAATCGATGCCGATCTCTTCGGGTGTATGCATGTTCCAGCCGGGTTCCGTGTACAGTGGTGGGACATGACAGGTTGCACAGTCCGCCTTCCCCGTGAAGAGTGCTTCGCCACGTGCCGCGGCGGCCGGGTCGAAGCTTCCGGCGGGCGGCAGGGGAGCCAGCAGTGAAAGCTGGTAGGCGTGCAGGGCGGGCAGCTTGGGCGTGACCAGGTCCGGTGTGCTGCGGATATTCCCAAAGCCATTCGCCGCCGCGACAGGGAACTGCTCGGCATTGTTCAGCCGTGGATCGTAGAAGGAGCCTTTGCCATGCATCTCAATCGTGGCGACAAAGGCATTCCAATAAGGAACTGAGCCCCAGCCCGTGGAGGTGTGCAGGTTGACACCAGCCAGACCAAAGGCAGGAGGGATCAGTGTGGCCGCCGTTGTGCCATCGGGCCGGAACGCCTTGCCATCCAGAGCCAGCTGGGCGTCGAATTTGCCGGGGCCCCAGCTGTTGAGCACGGTTACGACGGTCTCCCGGTCCACGCCCAGGAGGTTTTGGAACGGACTGAGATCAGGGGACAGGGCGATGATGGCGCCCACATTCAAGTCACGGTTGGCCCAGCCGTCCAGGCGGTTGCCGATCCCCGGGGCGAAGGAATCGTCCACCGAGGAGTGACACAGGGCACAGGTAATGCCGATCGAGCTCAGACTGCCATCTGAGTTGAAGAAGCCAGTGACGCCGACCACGGCATTTAACTTGAGCAGCGCCAGGGTCACGGCAGGATCGTCCAGATCCACTCTTCCCTTGCGGAGCTCATTCTGCAGGGGTTTGGGCAGGGCCTGTACATCCACCTTCAGACCGACAGCCAGTGCTGTCGCCGGACTAACCCCCGGACCTACGCCGCCAAACTGTTCCCCCTCGATTGCTTCATGCAGCCGGAGCTGGCCGCCCCAAAAATCCTCATCACCGAAGGTGTCGAAACGAAAGATCTGCCTGCCTTCCGCGATCAGATTTTGGGTCTGGCTGGCGGCCGCCTGCATCGCAGCCGCGCCCAATGCGACGATGATGAGGAGCAAGACCCCCAAATTAATCAAAGTTCTGGAAACCGAGATCTGATGTAGCATGCGTTCTCCTTCCTTGATCTAAAAAGAAGCTTTCCCATTGCTCATGGGGAGCCCGGAGATGTACGCCTGGGAACGTTGAGTGGGCACCCTCCTACAGATGGTTTTTGTCCACGAACCTTCCTTTCTTCGAGCCCCTGGCTCAAAATAGTTGTCCCACTTCTGACAGCTCCGCTCGCATGATACGATCGTCCGATATTGCTCGGTGAGAGGCTATGTAAGACTGCCTCATTAAAATATACGGCTTTATTACAGGGCCAGATGTATGCGCACCTGGCTGCTGTCGAGTGAATTTTGTGCCGGGGCCTTTCATCGGAAGTGTGTATGCCGATCTCTGCTGATGAGTTTCACTTCGGCGCTGTTTCTTACCCCATAAAAAAAGCGCTTCCAGTTTCTGGAAGCGCTTTTCGAAAATGTATCTTCGATCTAGGGAAGCAAGTCCCTT
>DATAKV010000708.1:0-4317 GCA_036261375.1 Anaerolineales bacterium | reverse complement strand
AACCATCTACGCAGGACGAGAGCGATCTCGTCCTGCGTTTGTTTTAAAGGCCAGCCATGAAAAACAGACCAGCCCCAGGTAGCTGAAGGCCAGGTCGACCAGGTCAAAACTGCGGTTTGCAAAGTATTGTTGGGAAAATTCCTCGAGCCCGATTAATAGTCCGAGGACCATGCCTGTCTTGAGCAGGATAGGGATACGCTCCTGGTCCGGCCGTGAGCGAAAGAGAGCCAGGTCGATGAGCAGGGCAAGAATGCCGTACAGGATGAAATGACCTGCTTTGTCGCCAAAGGGAATGGCATGTAAGAACCGCAGTGTCCGCGACAGCACACCCACATCCGCCAGCACAATGATCAGAACGATAAACACCGAGAACAGGATGGCAAGCCACTTCATAAAAAAAACAGGGCGGGTTTCGGCCCGCCCCTGCAGTTATGACGTCTCTACTTTTGCCTTTTCGATCTTCATTTCCCGCCGAGCCTTCATAGCTTCGTACACAGCCGGTAGAACAGAGATCAGGATAATGGCGATGATGACCAGCTCGAAATTCCGCTTTACAAAATCCAGATTGCCAAAGAAGTAGCCGAGCAGGGTGAATGTTAACACCCAGACAATCCCTCCGAACACGTTGTAGGAAAAGAAATAGCCGTATGACATGCGGCCCATACCGGCCACAAAGGGAGCAAAAGTCCGTACGATGGGAACGAAGCGGGCAAGGAAAATGGTTTTGCCGCCGTGCTTTTCGAAGAAGGCATGAGTGCGGTCGAGATATTCTTTCTTGATCCACTTCACATTATAAGCACGGTCGCCCATATAGTGACCGATCCAGTAATTGACAGTATCCCCAAGGATGGCGGCGATGATCAGCAGGAAGATTAACAGCCAGATGTTCAGGGAACCGAGCCCTGCGAACGTCCCGGCGGCGAACAGGAGTGAATCGCCCGGTAGAAAAGGTGTGACAACAAAACCGGTCTCCATAAAGATGACCCCGAACAGGATCGCGTACGTCCATGTGCCATACTGCTGGATAATGCCAGCCATATATTCGTCGAGATGTAAAAACAGATCGATTAGAAATTTAATTTGTTCCATTGATAACCCTTTACATTTTATTTCTCATGTAGAAGCCTTGCGGAAGTATCCTCCGCAAGGCTTGTTTCACATAGATCGGCGAAAATTATACCTTGCTTTCCTCCCGGACCTCGATGCGGGTAAGCCAGTCGCCGAAGACCAGGATGAGCAGACTCCCAATCGACGATGGTCCCAGATTGATCGAGCCTACAGGCATCCAGACCCAGCCGCGCCACATCCCCACCAGGTGACCCATGGCGAAACCGATCATGCTCAATATGAAAAACAGGAGCAGCCGCACGAATCCACCACCGCGCACAAAGTGATAGAGTGCGCCGTAGAGCAGAGCAACAAGCAGGGCAAAGAGAAGAGCTGGTATCGTCATCGGAAATTCATGCGATCAAGTTCAAATCTTATTCATTGACTATGCGCAAATTATTCAATTATTCCACCGCCGAACAATATATCGCCCTGGTAAAAGACAGCTGCCTGCCCGGCGGTGATATCACGCTGCGGCACCTCAAACCGGACCCTCACCTGCCGGCCATCCACCGGCGTAACCTGCGCCCATGCCTCCTTTGCCGTATAACGGATCTTCACTTCGGCGCGGAACGGCTCCTGAGGCCCGTGACCGCTCACCCAGTTGACATCGCGTGCGGTCAGCTCTCCTGATCCCAGCTCTTCCCGGGTACCGACCAGCAGGGTATTGCTGAGCGCATTCTTCCCCAATACATACAACGGCACCGGAGAGGCCACACCCAATCCCTTGCGCTGGCCGATGGTGTAATTCGCCAAACCAGTATGCTCACCCAGCGAGCGGCCCTCGCGGGTGACGATCTCACCCGGCTTCAGCATCTCTGCGACATTGCGCTGCAGAAAATTACGGTAATCTTCGCCTGCCAGGAAGCAGAGATCCTGGGAATCCTTGCGGGAGGCGGTTGGCAGTCCATGCTTCTCTGCGATGGCACGGATCTCTGGCTTGGGATAATCCCCCACAGGGAAGAGCGCTCTGGCCAGCTTTTCCTGGTTCAATACATGCAAAACGTAAGATTGATCCTTCTTTCGATCGACCGCGCGCAGTAAATAGTGAATATTGTTCGTTGTCTGCTTGCGGACATAGTGGCCGGTTGCCATGAATTCCGCGCCGAGGGCGAGCGCGTGGTCGAGCAGGAACGTCCAGCGGATCTGGCGGTTGCAGACCAGGCAGGGATTCGGCGTCTCACCGCGCCCATATCCATCCAGGAAATACTGCACGACGGTATCGTGAAAGACATCCTTGGCATCCACCACGTAAAAAGGGATATCGAGCCTGGCCGCGACACGGCGCGCCTGGGCCATGGAGTCCGGTGTGCAGCAGCGGTTGGACTCTTCCTTGCCCGGTTCGCTCCACAGGCGCAGCATCATGCCGATGACATCATAGCCTTGCTCCTTGAGCAGGGCCGCGGCAACGGAGGAATCCACTCCTCCAGACATGGCAACAGCGACTTTGGTCATAGGTTCGGTAAAAGGGTATCCATGGAAACAGGGAAACGGATATTCAAGTTACTTTCCAAGTGTGCGGGCTTTTTCCACAAGGCCCGGTAGGGCCGTCAGGAAGGCTTCGACATGCTCCGGGGTTGTCTCCTTGCCCAGGGTTACGCGCAGGGAACCCAGTCCCCACTCTCGGGAAAGGCCGAGAGCGTTCATCACGTCACTGGGCTCTGGGTTGCCTGTCTTGCAAGCGGAACCGGACGAACAGGCAAACCCGGCCGCATCGAGCAGGGTCAGGAGCAGGTTCCCATCCACACCCTGGAAGACAAAGCTGGCATGCTGTGGAAGACGCGACTGCAGATCACCGGTCAGGCGTGTGTTGGGAATGGTTTCCAGCACCGTTCCAATGATACGGTCACGTAGGGGCAGAACGTGCGTGCTGCGTTGCTCGCGCTCCTCGTGTGTCAGCCGCAGAGCCTCCGCAAAACCGACGATGTACGGCACGTTCTGGGTACCTGCTCGCAGACCGAACTCCTGCCCGCCTCCCGTCAAGTGGGAGACAAGCGGCGTCCCCTTGCGGACGTAGAGCACGCCGACACCCTTCGGTCCGTAGAACTTATGCGCGCCTAGCGACATCAAGTCCACGCCGAGGGACTGGACATCCACGGGCAGGTAAGCCGCAGCCTGTACCGCGTCCGTATGGAACAAGATCCGGTGGGCACGGCAAATCTCTGCAATCTCCCTAACCGGGTTGATTGTGCCAATCTCATTGTTGGCGTACATGACTGAAAGAACAGCGGTGTCATTGCAGATGGCTTTGGATACAATGTCCGGGGTCACCCTTCCATTCTCATCTACATCCAGCCATTCCACCAAAAAGCCTTCGTACTTTTCAAGATGCCTGAGCGTTTTTGTAACTGCAGGATGCTCGGCGCGGGAGGCCAGGATCCATTTTGCACCGGTCTTCTCGCGCATGGCATAGGCTGAGCCGCGCAATGCCAGGTTGTCCGATTCAGAACCGCAGGATGTGAAGATGATCTCATCAGGCCTGCAGTTCAAGACGGCCGCGACCGTCTCACGCGCCGCCTCGATTGCCGCTTCGGCAGCCTGTCCATAACGGTGAACGGAAGAGGGATTGCCAAACGAACCGGTGAAATAAGGCGTCATCGCCTCCACGACACGTGGGTCCACGGGGGTTGTGGCTGAATAGTCCATATAAATCATAAAAAAGATTATAACCGCGGCTTAATCAGCCGTAGGAAATTTGTGGGATACTCGTATAGGAATCAAGGGTCAATTTCAAGTAAAATAGCGGCTCTTGTTGAAAGGAGACTGAATGCTTAAAACCAGATTAATGAAGGTACAGCTCGTCCTGGCCCTGGGAGCGATCCTGATCGCTGCCTGCGGTGGAGGGAACGTACCTGAAGCCACGCCGACTCTGAGTGCGGAACAAATACAACCCATACAAACCAATGCAGTATCCACATTCGCTGCAGATCTTACCCTGACGGCCCTTTCCGCACCTACGAATACACCCGAGCCCACTATTACCCCCAGCCCTGCAGTGACCAGCACCGGCGGAGTTCCGTTCGGCACCGGGAGCACTCCCCTTGCACCCGTGGCAGGTGGTACATCAGCTACATCCTGTTACGGACTGACTTTCGTCGACGATGTGACCATCGAGGACAATACACAGATGGACCCGGGCGAAACCTTCACCAAAACATGGAAGGTTCAGAACTCAGGCTCCTGCGCCTGGGATGCCGGGTTCAAGTTCCA
>DATAKV010000698.1:0-11663 GCA_036261375.1 Anaerolineales bacterium | reverse complement strand
CCCGGTTCCTTGAAGTCTTTCGACTGATGTCCGATAATCCAACATCTCTTTCCGTGCTTTTTGCCGGAGAGGTTTTTCGGGCGGGTGAACTTCCCCGCCGCTATCTTCCCTTTATGCTTGGCGTTACCCTCACCGAGCCGGTCTGGATTTTGTTCGCCTTGGGCGTCATAGCCGGCTATTGGAAGCTGCTTCGCGATCGGTCCCCTGCCAGAGCCAGAAATCTGGTCATGGTCACCCTCATTCTGCTCTGGTTCGTGATCCTGGTTGTTTATGTAATTTTCCGTCAGCCTGCCATGTATGATGGCATCCGCCACTTTTTGTTTATCCTCCCGCCTATCTTTCTCTTTACCGGGTTTGTTTTTGAATTTCTTGTGGAGCGCGTTCCTAATTGGCTATACGCAGGTATTGTAACTGCCGCCTTATTACCGGGGTTGTATTCCATTATTCAACTCCACCCGTACGAATATACTTATTACAATGCCTATGTCGGCGGCACGCAGAATGCATTCCGCAGGTACGAAACCGACTACTGGCTCACCTGCTACAAGGAAGCCGTCGAAGAATTGAACCATTCAGTCGCGGAACCGGCGACACTTTTTGTGCATCGCGAATCCTATATTGCAGAATATTATTCGGGCACTCACATCGCCGTCCGTGAGCTGCGCGGCGCGGTGAGCGAGATCCAACCCGGGGATTATGTACTCGTCAATTCCCGCACGAATGAAGACCGCCGGGTATTTCGAGACGCTCCTCATGCGATCGAGATCAGGCATGCAGGCGCGCTATTTTGTACAATAAAGAGAGTTCCATGACTACACATCGAGAACGAATGCAGGCAGCCCTTCAAGGCGAGATCATCGACCGGCCGCCGGTGGCCCTCTGGCGTCATTTCCCGGTGGATGATCAATCCCCGGAGGCACTCGCCGAAGCCCATCTGCATTACCAGAAAAATTATGACTTCGACCTTCTAAAAGTCACGCCTGCCTCCTCCTTTTGTTTGATAGATTGGGGCGTGGAGGATCGATGGGCAGGCGATACGGAAGGGACACGTCGTTATACCAAGCGCGTGGTCTCAGACCCGGGCGATTGGGAGTCTCTACCTGCTCTCGACCCGTCATCTCCCCATCTCACCCAGCAATTGGAATGTCTGCGGATCATCCGCGACAACCTGGACCCGGATACCCCACTGCTCCAGACGATATTCAGCCCGCTGTCCCAGGCAAAGAACCTGGCAGGTGGCGATGTCCTGCTCGAGCACCTGCGCCAGCATCCCGAGGCGGTGATGAAGGGACTCAAGACCATCGCCGAGACGACGCTCCGCTTCATCGACGCGGCGTGCGCCGCAGGGATCGACGGGATCTTTTACGCGGTCCAGCACGCCCAAAAACAGCTCCTCAGTTATGAAGAGTATAAATTCTTCGGATTGTCCTTCGACCGGGAATGCACCGAACCAGCCCAGGAGTTATGGTGCAATATGCTCCACCTGCACGGGCAGGACGTGCATTTCGAGCTGGCGAGGGATCTTCCCTTCCAGATCGTTAACTGGCACGATCGCGAGTCTTCACCGTCCCTGGCCGAAGCGCAGAGAATCTTCCAGGGAGTGGTCTGCGGCGGTATGCGCCAGGATACGCTTGTGTATCGGGACGCCGCTGAGGTCCGGAACGAGGCGGCAGACGCTCTCCAGCAGACGGTCGGAAAGCGGTTTCTGCTCGGCACCGGGTGTGTGGTCCCGATCATTGCTTCCCATGGAAATTTGATGGCTGCACGGAAGAGTGTCGAATGACCTTACGCGTGATCGCCGGAAAGGCGAAAGGGCGCAAGCTGAAATCCGTTCCAGGCGATACAACGCGTCCTGTAACGGACCGCGTCAAGGAAGCTTTGTTCAACATCCTGGCAGGGGATGTGGTCGACTCGCGCTGGTGGGACCTGTTCGCCGGGACCGGGGCGATCGGGATCGAGGCCCTCAGCCGGGGCGCGACCTTTGTCCGCTTTACCGATGCGAACCGCGAGCCCATCGAAACGATCCACTTCAATGTGGATCATACCGGATTCACCAAACAGTCCGAGATCCGCCGGGGCGATGCATTTACTCTTCTCTCCAGAGGCGCGGATGCGCAATTCGAGTATATCTACATCGCGCCGCCGCAGTACAAACAGATGTGGGAAAAGGCCCTCGAGCTGGTGGACGAAGACATCCGCTGGCTGAGCGAGGATGGCTGGGTCATCGTCCAGATCGACCCACGGGAATACAAAAAAGTAGCGCTTGAAAAACTCGAGGAAATCGAGCAGAGAAAATACGGGAGCACCATGCTGATTTTTTACGAGAGAAAGCTCGAACCTGAGCCCCCGGAATGAATTTCACAAACCTTTTCCTGCTTTCCGGTGCAGCCATCCTGCTATTGATGACGCTGCTCTGGCTGCTAAGTCTTAAGCTCAAAAATTCGAGCATCGTGGATATCTTTTGGGGATTCGGTTTTATTCTGATCGTCTGGCTGGTGTTTGCCCTCGCGCCCCATGGCTACCTGCCGCGCAGGCTGCTCGTTGCATTATTGGTGACTTTGTGGGGAGTCCGCCTGGCGCTCCATATCGGCAGCCGCAATTGGGGGAAACCTGAAGATTTCCGTTATGCCAGATGGCGGAAGGAGAACGGTCCACGCTGGTGGTGGGTTTCCTACTTCAAGGTATTCCTGCTGCAGGGATCGATCATGTGGATCCTGTCTGCGCCCCTGATCGCCGCCCAGACGTCCGGTTTTCCGGCGATCCTTACACCAATGGACCTGCTGGGAATGAGTATCTGGGGAGCCGGCCTGCTCTTCGAATCAGTGGCAGATGCGCAGCTTGCCTACTTCAAAAAGAATCCGAGCAGCCGTGGAAGGATCCTGACATCGGGTTTGTGGAAGTTCTCGCGTCACCCCAACTACTTCGGTGAGGCCGTACTGTGGTGGGGATACTATATCCTAGCACTCGCAGCCGGTGCCGGATGGACGGTTTTTGCTCCTATCCTTATGACATTCCTGCTCGTGAAGGTCTCCGGAGTGTCCATGCTCGAAAAGACGCTGAAAAGCAAACCGGGTTACGAAGAATATATGAATAATACGAACGCCTTTGTTCCCTGGTTTCCAAAACGATAGCGCCCTATTTACCGGACAATCTTCAACACAGTTCAACGAGGCAGGATCCCCAGTAATCCCAGGATTTGAGTTCCGAGCATAATCACGACTGCCAGGGTGATCAATAAAAATGTCCCCCAGCCAAGCAGGTTATAGACGCGTGAATTTCTAAGTGAGCCCATCAGCCCCCGGTCATTGATCAACCGCAGTACGAAAACCAGCAGGACAGGCAGTAGAGCACCGTTAAGCACCTGGACAGCGACCAGCCATTGGATCACAGGCAATCCCGGCACCAGTGAAAGACCCGCTCCAAGGAGGATCATCCAGGTGAACAGCCTGAAAAACACGGGGGCGCGGCGAAAATCCAGATTCACACCTTTGGGCATGCCAAACACTTCGCTCACCGCATAGGCAGTGGTGAGCGGGAGGACGGCACCTGCCAACAGAGATGCACCCAACAGCCCGATGGCAAATAGTGTTGTGGCGGCGGGCCCGGCGAAGGGTTCCAGGGCCCGGGCCGCATCCGCGGCTGTTTCAATTTGTGTCTGGCCAGCCCGGTGGAGCGTGGCCGCCGTGACGATAATCATGGTAATGGCAACCAGGTTCGAGAAGACAGCGCCCACGTGCGCGTCGAGGCGCTCCGGACCATAGTGGCGGCGGGCTACCCCCCGCTCCACAGTGGAGCTCTGCTGGAACAAGAGCATAAAAGGAGATATTGTGGTTCCCAGCAGGCCGACCAGCAGGAACAGATACTCCCGGTCGAGCCGCAGGGAGGGGACGAATGCGCCCCTTGCCACCTCGCTCCAGTCCGGCCGGGCAAGAATCGCCGCGATCGGATATGCAAAGAAGACCAGGGTCATGGCCAGAAAAATCTTTTCCACCCAGGCATAGGAGCCAAAGATAACAAGATACCAGAGTAAGAAGGCAGCCAGCGGGATCACCACCAGTTTGGGTAATCCGAAGAGGTCCGCGGCAGCTCCTATTCCCATGAATTCGGTCACAATCACGCCGCCATTTGCAATAAGCAGGACGCCCATCGCAAAGAGTGCCCACCCAATTCCAAAACGTTCCCGGACCAGGTCCAGCAAGCCGCGTCCTGTGGCTGCTCCAAGCCGGGCGCACATTTCCTGTACCACTGCCAGGGAAACGGTGATGATGACCATCACCCAGATCAATTCATAACCAAACCTGGCTCCGGCAGAGCTATAGGTGGCGATCCCACCGGCGTCATTTCCGGCAGAGGAAGTAATCAGGCCCGGGCCCAGAATCAGCAGCAAACGCAGCAGACCGGTGGGCGGGCGCCGCATTCCACGCAGGCGTACACTACGACCGCGGATGTTCAAGCGGATTGCAGGCTGAAAGGGCCGGGGGCGGCTGGGCAGTCCCGAAAGATCGAGGTCGTCGAGTGGCTCCAGACCCACTGGAGTGCCGTTTTGCTTCATGAAAATACTCTCGGCGCCTGGGCACGCCAGCTGCTCGGCGCCACCTGGGATACTGCAGCATCGATCGTAACCCGGCCCAGTAACTGACCTTCCGATCCCACTACCGGAAGGGCTGCCAGCTGGCTGTTGAGCAGGCGGTAGCCAGCTTCTTGCGGAGAGTCGAGCGGAGACAGTGTGATCAGGTATGGATTCATGATCTCGGCGATCGTCTGATGTTCCTCTGCCATCACAAACTGCCGCAGAGAGAGGACGCCACGCAGCTTGTGTGGTGCTTCTTCATCGACCACGTACAGAAAGTAGACAAAATCCGGTTCCTTTAACTTTTCGCGCAGTATGAGATGTGCTTCGTGAACCTTCAAAGTAGGAGAAAGTGTCACCACATCGTTTGCCATGATGCCCCCCACCGTGTTTTCGGGATAGCGCAGCAAATCCACAATTAACTCGGCAGACTTTCTCGGGAGACGGTTCAGGTAATATCTTGTAAGCTCCGTTTCTACGCGTCCCAGGATATCAGTAGCGATGTCAGGCGCCATGTGCTGGAGGATTTGCAGAGCGCTGTTTTCATCCAGCTCCTCGAATACCTGCAGCTGCCTCTCCAAAGACATCACCTCCAGGGTGTCTGCAGCGAGCTGCGTCGGGAGCAGCTCCAGCAGCTCGGCGGCATGCAGATAAGGTAGGGTTGAGGCCAGGAGCGCAATCTCTCCCGGGGGCAGGTGGGTGATACGGCGATGGTACCCCGCGCCTGCATCCACAGCACCGGGATCGCCGCGAAGAAATTCAACGTATTTCCAATCAAAAAGGGTAGAACGGTCTATTCCTCGATAGCGGCCGCGCATCAGGCGGCGAAGAATGGCTTTTGCCCCCGTATCCGCAGCAGACAGGCGCAAGTGCTTAGCATCCTGTTCGAGCCAAAGGTCATTGGCCCGGGTGACACGCCGATTCTGGAGATCCAGAATCAATGCATCGAGCACATCCCGCCGCAGCCGGACGGTTTGCAGCGGCTCATCCTGCTCCTTCGCCTGCCTGAGTTTATTGACATGAAGCTTGCGATTCGTAAGGTCGATCTCTTTTACCTCTTCCCACGGGAGGATAATTTTCCCGGATACACCCGGTCCCAGAATCAGGGAAGAGATCCGGGGATAATCGATATCCAGCTCGTGAATGGCAAGGTCGACAAGGCGCAACTCATTCCCATGGTCGTCCTTTACCTGAAAACGCAGAAGGTCAGAGAGCATCACCATGCGATTACCTCAATTCCTGGTCCATATAACAGGAATGATCAGCAGTCATCTTGTAAACAAATCTATGCGATCCTGGGTTCGATTTAATCTTCATACTCCCAATGGTGCATCTAATACGTGAATCTCCTTACTGATGAAAAACGATGGGGGAATTATCATGTTATTGTGAACGACTTCCACCATCAGGGTGAGCGGGTCGTTCCACCTGGAGGTTGATCCTACCCATGACGATGGAATTACACCCCTGGGACCTGTCACCTGGAGAGGCTGCACAAGTCCAGCAGAAGCTGCGCGAACGCCTGATCCTGCAGTGGGACGGCAGGCCTGTGACAGCAGTCGGAGGCGTGGATATAAGCATCAAACCCGAGATCGCCCGGGCTGCGATTGTGGTCATCCGCTTTCCCGAGCTTTCACCGGTTGAAGCGGTGACCGCAGATGCGCCGCTGGTCTTTCCCTACATCCCGGGCTTGCTCGCCTTCCGTGAGGGACCGGCCGTGCTGGCCGCCTGGGAAATGGTGGATAACAAGCCGGATCTCCTGATGTTCGACGGTCAGGGTATCGCCCACCCGCGCGGTATGGGCATCGCCTCCCTGATGGGGCTATGGCTGGAGCGGCCGACCATCGGCGTGGCCAAGTCGCGGTTGTATGGAAGACATAATGAGGTGGGTGCAGCGCGCGGGAACCGTGCTGAGCTGCTCGACCGGCAGGGGAATGTCATTGGCACCGTGCTCCGGACGCGCGAGCGAACGAATCCGCTGTACATCTCACCTGGTCACATGATCGATGTCGAACATGCAACCGAATTTGTCCTGGCCTGCCTTACAGCCTATCGCCTTCCCGAGCCGACCCGCTGGGCGCATAAGATCGCTGGCGGCAGCACCCTGCCCGAGCCACCGCCCGATCAGCCCAGCTTGTTCTGAGTAGTCTTCGATCCAATGTTCCCTTTGTATGGTTTTCGGTTTTGATGTATCATTTTTCCAGCCATCCATATATTCATGAGGTAACCATGGACATTCAGACCGTCAAGATCGAAAAGCCGGAAGCCATCAATTTCATTCTGGGACAGTCCCACTTTATCAAGACCGTGGAGGATATCCACGAAGCGCTGGTCGGCGCAGTGCCCGGGATCAAATTCGGGCTGGCCTTTTGCGAGGCATCGGGGAAGTGTCTCATCCGCTGGTCGGGAACGGATAAGACGATGATCGAGCTGGCAATACAGAACGCACAAGTCATCGGCGCAGGACACTCGTTTCTCCTGTTCCTTGGGGAGGGGTATTATCCGATCAATGTTTTGAATACACTTAAGGGCGTTCCCGAAGTCGCCCGCATCTACTGTGCGACCGCCAACCCGACCGAAGTACTGGTCGCACAGACCGAACAGGGACGAGGCATCCTCGGCGTGATCGACGGTTTTTCACCTAAGGGCGTGGAGGATGAGGGAGGCATCGCCTGGCGCAAGGAGTTCCTGCGTATGATCGGCTACAAGGCAAAGTAGTGTACAGTAGCTCGAATGGGTGAAGGTTTCGGCCTTTTGTACATGCTACAATCGCGTTAATCAACCAACGGAGTCAGTATCGCCATGACAACCCGCCGCGCCCCTTCCCGCATCATTCCCCGTGCCTTTCCAGGCATCCGGCCGGATGAGATCGAGGAGCTGATCGCCAACAGCGCCGTCCACACCTACGAACCGGGAACGGTCCTGTGCCGCGAGAACGCGGTGGAGGACCGTTTTTACATGATCCTGGAAGGCGAAGCAGAAGTCACAAAAAGCATCAACAACACGGAGGAGCGCCTGCTCAAAACGCTCTATCCCGGCGATTTCTTCGGCGAGATGGCCCTCATCCATAACGCACCCCGAGCGGCCACCGTTACTGTTAAAACAAGGCTGACTGCCCTCGAGCTGGATAAAGCCGCCTTTGACCGCGTCCTGCACAACAGCACGAGCATTGCCCTGGCCATGGTCAGTGAGATCAGCAACCGGCTGCGCCAGAACGACCAGATGGCCGTGGACGACCTGCGCATGCGCGCCAGCGAGCTGGCCGAAGCCTATCAGAAACTCGCTGAGCAGGAACTGGCCCGCCGCGAATTCCTGACCAGTGTAGCCCACCAGCTTCGTACCCCGCTCATGGTGGCAAATGGATATCTGCAACTGCTGCAGGAAGGCATCATGAGCGGCGACCAGCTCACGGCCGGGATCGACACGGTCGCTCGCAACGTCCAGCAGATTGCGACGCTCGTGAACGATATCCTGTTCCTGCAGGAGATGGAGCTCGTCCTGCCTGACTTCCAGGCCGTGGATATGAACGAGATCGCCCGGCTGGTGGCCGACCGCTACGCTGAAAAGGCAGCGGAGAGAGACGTGAAGATCCACATCACCCCGTACCCGGGCCTGCCTCCCGTATCAGGCGATGGCAGATCCCTCGAGCGGGCCTTGATGGCCCTGGTGGACAACGCGATCAAATTCAGTCCACACGGTGGCAGTGTGGAGATTCGCCTTAGGCTGGAAGAAGACAAGGTACTTGCATCCGTCCAGGATCATGGCATTGGGATCTCCAAAGAAGATAGACCCCGCATCTTCGACCGTTTCTACCACCTCGACCGCAGCGGGGATGAGCTGTATGAGGGCATCGGCCTCGGACTCGCAATTACCCGCCAGGTGATCGAGCAGCATCATGGATCACTGGATGTGGCCAGCGAGCCCGGCAAGGGAAGTACATTTACCATCACTTTAAAGAAGTGGCATTAGAAAGGTTGTATGAAAAATGAATTGGAGAACCAGCTTTAGAAATATCTGCACAATTCTGCTGCTCGTTGTCATGACGGCCTGTTCAGCCAACGAGACCAGCACACCTGTTGGAGAGATCCTGCCAACCGATGGTTCCGCCGGGACGCAGCTTGCCATCGATGACGCCGCCGGCACTCAGACAGCCACGCTGCCGACCGCAACATTTGAAACAACGACCACGCAATCACCTGCAGGCACAGAGAGTGCGCCTCCGGCAGCTGAAGCGGGTCTGTGCAATAACACCTATTTTCCCGTTGTGGAAGGCGCCACATGGACCTATCAAAGCACGGGCGGCCCGCTTGGCGGCTACGGGTTTACCGATACGATTACCTCTGTCCGTGGCGATGGGTTTACCCTGACGTCGCAGTTCGACGAGCTGACCCGCACCCAGGAATGGGGCTGCACAAGCGAGGGACTGGTTGCACTGCAGCTGGGCGGCACATCTGCGGCAACGCTGAATTCGCAGGAGATGCAGGTCAACCTGAACGTAAGCAATGTGAGCGGGATATCCTTCCCTGCCGCGGTCGAGCCGGGCGACACCTGGCAACACGCGCTTGAATTTACCGGGAACATGGTTGTAGGCGGCCAGGAGATCGACGCGAACGGAAGTGCCCAATCGATCTTTACTGCCATCGGGATGGAAAGTGTCACCGTCCCGGCAGGAACCTTCGAAGCGATGAAGGTGCGGGTGGATTCCACGATCAATATCACCGGTGTCTTCCAGGGAGTCAGTGTTCCGCTCACGATCTCAAGTCCATACGATTACTGGTTCGCACCGGGCGTGGGATGGGTTAAGGCCAGCGGCACCGGCGACGTCGCCGGCCAGTCGTTCACGGAAACGATCGAGCTGCAGTTATACAATATCCCCTGATCTACAACCTTGCGCAGGCTTCGAGCCTGCGCAAGGTTTTTTTGTTATTCCGCAAACTCGACGACCAGATTTTCCCCCTCGTCATAATGGGACCAGGCAAAAAAGGGTGGATCGCCGCGCTGCATGTGATGGATCTTCGCCAGCAAGACGGGCAGGTCTTCCACAACGGGCAATTCCGGAATGGCATCATATGAAATCCACTCCGCAAGACCTTCCGGGGAAGCGTGAGGCTCCCCTTCCGGGCAATCCCCGCTAAAGAGGAACAGGCAGATACCCGTTTCGCCGGCGTCCACGACCACTGTGCCGCACAACCACAGATCCACCTGGAGGCCGGTCTCTTCGAGCAGCTCGCGCTTCGCTGCGGCCAGAACGTTCTCGCCTTTCTCGATGTGCCCACCCAAACCGTTATACTTATTCGCCCACAATCGTTTGGTCGGTGCTCCCTTGAGCAGCAGGTAAGTATCCCCGCGCCGCAGGAAGATGGCCGTACGGGGAATGACGGTGTAGCGCCCCTTCGCAATACCCTGGTCAGATCGAGGCATCCGAAAATCCTGTGAGAATAGGCATGCTATAATTTTTCATCACCACGACGAGTTCGTTCATCAAATCATCTACAGGAGGCCTTATGGCAAGGAAAGCTCAGCGAGATATCGAGAAAGTCTATTCCATCAAGCAGTTTGCCGCCAAGCTGCGGCGGCTGGCGGATGCCCTGGAGACGGGGAATAAATTCGCCATTCAAATCGCAGGTAAACGCATCTCTGTTCCTGCCCACGCCAGTATAAGCGTCGAGCACGAGCGCTCAGAAGACTCGGAGGAGATCGAATTCCAGCTAAAGTGGGATTTGTAAGCGTCCATTGCCCTTAAGACAGAAGCGCTGTCGTTGCGACAGCGCTTCGTATTTTTATAACTACGCGACCGTAATGCCTGGATCCAGGTACACATCCTGGATGGTGTTCAGGATCTTAACGCCTTCGGCCATCGGACGCTGGAAGGCTTTGCGGCCGGAGATCAGACCCTGTCCGCCGGCGCGCTTGTTGATGACGGCGGTCGCGGCTGCTTCGGCGAAATCGTTTTCACCGGAGGCGCCGCCGCTGTTGATCAGGCCAACGCGTCCCGCATAGCAGTTCACCACCTGGTAGCGGCACAGGTCGATCGGGTGATCGCTGGTCAGCTCGCTGTAGATGCGCTTGTCCAGCTTGCCGTAGGAGCTGCCGCCGCTGTTCAGGGCGATGAAGCCGCCGTTGTTCTCGGGGAGCTTCTGCTTAATGATGTCCGCTTCGATGGTGACGCCGAGGTGGTTCGCCTGGCCGGTCAAATCGGCGGACGTGTGGTAATCCTTATCCTTCTTGAATTCGGGGTTGCGCAGGTAGCACCACAGCACCGTAGCCATGCCGAGCTGGTGAGCAAGGGCAAAGGCTTCGGCGATCTCGATCAACTCGCGGTGCGAGTCATCCGAGCCGAAGTAGATGGTCGCGCCGACGGCCGCCGCGCCCATGTCATAGGCCTGCTCCACCGTGCCGAACAGGATCTGCTCGAAGCTGTTCGGATAGGTCAGCAGCTCATTGTGGTTGATCTTCACCAGGAAGGGGATCTTGTGAGCATACTTGCGGGACATCATCCCCAGTACGCCGAACGTCGAAGCGACGGCATTGCAGCCACCTTCGATCGCCAGACGGATGATATTCTCCGGATCGAAGTAATCCGGGTTCTTGGCAAAGCTGGCCCCACCGGAATGCTCGATGCCCTGATCCACAGGCAGGATCGAGAGATAGCCCGTACCGGCGAGACGGCCGTGGTTATACATCCAGGCCAGGTTGCCGAGCACACGGTTGTTGCGGTCGGAGTGAGACAGGACACGGTCCACGAAATCGGGGCCGGGCAGGTGCAGGTGATCTTTGGAAATTTTCGGCGAATCGAAGCCGAGCAAATGTTCGGCCTTATCCCCCAACAGGGATTGAATATCGGTTGTCATTTCAAGTGTCATTCGGTTCCTCCTGGCCCGGCGTTTCCTGGTGTATCCAGTGCGGGCGGTTTGAATCTCTGCCCCGGGGGCAGGTAAAGGTTCATTTTCTGTCTGACGGAATGCTGCACCGGTTCAGAAAAATGGTATTCCTCATTATAACCCTCAATAGCAGGAGCCTTGCGGTGTTTTTCAGCCTTCGCAGGGCTGTAGCATTCAGGCTATAATAACCGCTGCGACGAAGTATCGAAGCA
>DATAKV010000687.1:0-2406 GCA_036261375.1 Anaerolineales bacterium | reverse complement strand
CTCGAGCATGGTGGCGTAACCGCGCATCAGCGTCAGCGGGGAGCGCAGATCGTGGCTCACCGTCGAAACGAAATCGGACTTCAACGTATCGATCTCTTTGAGTTGGGTCACATCCCGCAGGATGCAGACTCGTCCCACCGTCTTACCTTCCGCGCTCATGGGCGAAGCCATGGCAAGGTAGGTCTTCCCATCCGGCATGCTGATCTCTGCCGATTGGCGCTCGGTGGAGGATGCCTGGAGTAGATCGCGCAAGCCGTTATTCTGGATCGTTTTCTCGAAATCGGGCCTCTCGCCGCGGCGGATGGTCACGCCAAAGACATTGCCCGCGGCGGGGTTCGCCAGGATCAATCGGTTCGAGGCATCGGTTACCAGGACCGGGTCCGGGGTGGAGTTGAGGATCGCTTCGAGCTGACGTCGGTTCAACTCCACGGTGAGGAACAGGCGGATGTTGGCAACTGCCAGCGATGCCTGGCTCGCCAGCGTGCTGATAAAACGCAAGTCGGCGTCGGTGAAGGCACGCTGCCTGTTATATGCTGCCCACAGGACGCCATAGTAGCGATTCTCATGCCGAAGCGCCAGCGCGATCAGAGACTCGGGGTGAGGCAGGTTCGGGTCCAGCACCAGGCCGCGGGTGCGCGAGAGGGTTGCCATGACGATCCGTTCCTGTTCCTCTGCAAGCGCCAGCAATTGTTGATCGAGGTGCATATATACATCCTGCTCGGTGCCCTCCGCAAAACGGACTGGCGTCTCCACAGGCGTGGGCAGCATCTCGCGCAGGAGGATAATGCGCGCGGCGCTCGCGCCGTTCGCCACGACCGCTTCCAGTACTGGCTGCAGAGCTTCGGCCAGCGTCAGGCTGGAGGCGACACCCTGACTGGCAATGAGCAGACGATTGAGATCCTGCAAACGCGCCTGCAAACTCACGCGCATCTGCTCGAAGGCTCGGCGCAGCTCGCTGACCTCGTCTTCGCCCTCCGCCTTGAGAGGGCGGTCAAGCTGACCCGTGGCAAGATATTTCGTCTCGGCGGCAAGGCTTTGCAGCGACCCCGTGACAGAGCGCAAGTTGACCCGCAGGGAGATCAGTGCCACAAGCCCCAGCAGGATGATCATCAGTGAGATCGGCAGCGCGATGTTGATGGCAAGCTGCTGCGTTTCCTGGGCAGGGATCGCGAGCACCACAGCCCACGGGTGCCCTTCCACTGGCTGGTAATACACGAGTTGCCGCGTACCCATCGAAGCCGTCTCATCGAAGAAGGCTGGCTGGTCACTCTGCTCACCTTGATACGGAGTCCAGTTCCGGGCAACTTCGGAGTGATAAACAACCACGCCATCTGCGATCAACTGACCCGCGCCATTGACCCCGGCAAGGCTGTTTAGATTATTGACCAGCGGGCGCGTATAGGGATTGGTATCCAGATACGTTCGTCCGATCAGCACGTATTGCCGATCCTCGACCCCTGGAATGGCAGCCAAAAAGGAAACCCCGGCTGCATCTCCTTCGACCACCGGCGGCACGGTGTAGATCTGGTTGGGCACACCCTGTTGCGCCAGGATCAAGCCATCTTCTTCCGGGGACGTGATCTGAAACGCGGGTTCAGCCGGGTAACTGGCCACCATCGCATTGGTCTGCATATCAAATAGGACCAGCTGGCTGAAATAAGGAACCGCCTGGCTGTGCTCTCTCAGGACTGTGTCGAGATCGGCATCCGCTTCCTGCAAGCGCGGGTCATTCGCGATCTGCAAGGCGAGGTTCTGACCGGTCTCCAGAAAGAAAGGCACGTTTTGGGCTGCCAGCTCTGCGGAGCTTTTGAGGCGATCTCTGAGTAAGCTGCGGGCGGCAGCGCCAGCGACAAGCCAATCACCGACAAGAAGCGTGAGGAGCAATATCGAGATGATCGTGCCCGTACCCAGGATAAAGCGTGTTTCAATGCTTCTTTCCGAAGGGGATGGCTGCAGCATCCCCAGGCTCCCCCAGCGGTTACGGAACACGATCGCGATGATCTGCGCGGCGAGCCCGGCGACGAGCATCTCGCCGGCAAACGCAAGGCTGACCACGCCGAGGTTGCTAAAGGCATAATCCAGCCGCTCGGTGACCGACGCGGAAGCAGAAAGAGTAAACAGGGTCGCCAAAACGAACAGGACGGCATGGGGCAGCGTGAGACTCAACGCGCTGAAGAGAGGCTGTCGTAACAGACGATATAGAAATGTGCGATAACGCTGGCGGCTCGCCACCGCGAACATCACCGCCATCAGGCCGAGATCCAGCGTGGTGAAGAGCGTATGCGTGTCCCAGACGCCGCGCAGCAGTCCGCTCAGGATGCCCAGCCCAGCCGCCGCAATGGGACCCAGCAGCCCGCCTGCCAGGATCCATGGGATGGCAGAGAAGATCATCATGGTAGAACCGGC
>DATAKV010000154.1:0-2622 GCA_036261375.1 Anaerolineales bacterium | reverse complement strand
CCGGCAGGTACAGCTCCTGGTTCCTATGAGATCACCGTTTCTCTTTCCAGCGGACCTTTAGCCGGATTCGCAAACCTCAATGTGACTGCACCGCCTCCGACGGAGACGTCTGTCCCCGCGCCGATCGTGCGCCCGCAGATTGGCGTGGAGATCTATCGAACGAAGCCCCAGCCCGTTCAATACGGCCAGGATTTCACGCTGACTGTGAAGTTGCGAAATGAAGGACAGGCGCAAGCCTATAACGTCCAGGCAACCTTTACCTCCACGGATTACCTGCCCACGAAGAACGGCGGCGTTGAAATTGTCGGTGATCTCCTGGCCGGTAACTCTGTGAGTATTGACCAGCCCATGGTTGTCGGGAATTACGTATATGGGTTCGTAAGTGTTGAGATGAATCTGTCCTATAACGACGTGAGCGGCACGGCGTATACCGAGAAGTTTACGTTGAACATTGAAAGCATCGGCGGCAGTGGCGTGGCTGCTGCCACCGCCACACCTACGGGTGTCAAAAGCTCACAGCTCGTAATTACAAGCTACGCCACCAGTGTGGATCCTCTGCAGCCCGGTGAGCAGTTTACCCTGACCATGACAGTTGAAAACATGGGGAACGTCGGCGCCCAGCGCGTGACGATGATCGTCGGCGGCGGCTCCTCGTCCGGCGGCGGCTCGACGGATGGCACACCGCAGGCGCCCGGCGGAGTTTCGGGTGGCGGCGGGGAATTCACAAACTTCGCGCCTGTGGGCGCCTCGAACGTCCAGACCCTGGGAGACCTGCCCGAGAGAGGCGCGGTGCAGGCCAGGCAGGACCTGATCGTCAACGTCTCTACCAATCCCGGCGCCTATCCCATGAAAGTGACGTTCTCCTATTTGAACGCCAAGGGCGAAGTGGTCAACGATGAGCAGGTGATTACACTGCTCGTGTACAGCCTGCCGACCGTCGATATCAGTTTTTATCGCCCGCCGGACCCTTTCTTTGTCGGGCAACCGGGCGCATTGCCCATCCAGGTGGTCAACCTGGGAAAGCGAACAGCAGTCCTGGGAACGATGAAGATCGAATCATCCGCTGGGACGATTGAAAACGGGACCAGTCTGGTTGGGACGCTTGATACTGGCGGATATTTCACACTCGATGCGATGGTCATTCCCGAACAGTCTGGCCCCATGACCCTGAATATCACCATCGACTATACCGATGATTTCAACCAGCAGCGCACGATCACGCGCGCACTGCAAATCGAAGTGATGGAGGGTGTTGAAGAACCGATCATCGAGCCGGGAGTCGAGGGAGGTGGAGGCGGTGGAGAAGGTTTCCCGCCACCTCAAGAGGAGAATACACTCCAAAAGGTTTGGCGCTTCATCCTGGGCTTGCTGGGTTTAGACAGCGCGCCACCCCCGACCAATGATCCCGGTATTGGTCCAGGCCCTGGCATTGAAGAACCGCTCCCGGAGCCCAGACCAGGAGCTGGAAAAGGATAATTTACTTTAGATGAAAATCCTTGATCTCATCCGACTCATCCTGGGAAACCTCAGCCGCCGCAAAGCACGCGTCGCACTGACTGCCATCGGCGTGGTCATTGGGACCGCGGCAGTGGTGATCCTCGTCTCGCTCGCCATCGGTTTGCAGCGAAACGCCAACGAGCAGCTCTTTGGCATCGGCGACCTGACGCAGATCCAGGTGATGCCCTCTTACGATATGGAAGGCGGTGGGGGACCGGGCATGGTCGTTCGCGTGGACGGAGGCGGCGGTGGCCCGGATGGTATGCCGCAGCCGGCGCGGTTGCTCACCAATTCTGCGCTCGAAGAAATACGCGCGATCCCCGGCGTCGCGTCTGTGATTCCGCGCGAATACCTGATGACCGGGGTAATCGTCAAATATCAGAAGTTGGAAGGGGGCGTAGGCGTGATCGGTGTGGACACTCCCGACCTTGTCGAGATGGGCCTCACCGCAGCCGAAGGTGAGACCAGCCTGGGCCGCAATACAGTGGTGATTGGCGCCATGGTCCCCAATAACTTTATGGATCCGCGCATCCGACCGGGGCAAGAACCGCCGCCTCCGCCTCAGCTCTATGGGCAGCAGATTCAACTGATCGTGATCAAGTGGGATGAGCAGGGCAATGAGATCCGCAAGAACCTGAGCGTGCGTGTGTCTGGTGTTCTCACCGAAACGCGCGGTGAATCCGATTGGACGATCTATCTTCCGCTCGATCAAATCAAATCGCTCAACGAATGGGCACAGGGACGACGTATCAATTACAACAAGGAAGGCTATGGCCAGGTGGTGGTCAAGGTGCAGGATGTGGAACAGGTGCTGGACATTTCCGAGCAGATCACCGACATGGGATTTCAGGCCTTCACCCCACAGTCCTTTGTGCAGGGCATCAACAATTTTTATGTGATCCTGCAATTCATCTTTGGCGGCGTTGGCGCCATTGCGCTGCTGGTCGCAGCGATTGGTATTGCCAATACGATGGCTATGTCGATCCTCGAACGGACGCGTGAGATCGGCCTGATGAAAGCGGTCGGCGCGACCAATCGCGATGTGCTGGCGATTTTCCTCGGAGAAGCCGCGGGGATTGGCTTCCTCGGCGGATTGGGCGGGGTGATCATCGGCTGGCTGGCTGG
>DATAKV010000672.1:0-3505 GCA_036261375.1 Anaerolineales bacterium | reverse complement strand
CATAGGCACTGGTATCTCCAGAAGCCACGGTCGACATCATGAGCTTCGGGACGCCAACCGGCAGCACGCGCATAGCACTGGTCCCCGTGACCGTTCCGCCACCACCACCCATCGAAATCATTCCCGAAAACTTGCCGGCCTCAAAATACGTTTTGGATACAATGGCCGCGCCCCGGGTCATGATCTCCATCGCTTCACCGCGATCTTTCTTCTCAATGAGATCTGCAAGCTCTGCTCCTCCGGCCAACGCCACTTCTTGCGCGGTGACCTCCGGCGGGAAAGGCGGCTGACCTAATACGCCAACATTAATGACAAAGGTCGCATGGCCCCTTTTTTCGATCTCCTCTTTCAGGAAGGCATATTCCTGGGACTTCGTATCCAATGCACCAACAATCGCAATGGTTTTCTTCTTCATGGAGTTCTCCTATACACCGAGGAACTTGAGACGCACCTCATGATCCTCGAGAAACGCCGACGCTTTGGATTCATGCACCGTCTTGCCGCTGAGAAGGATGTAGATCCGGTCCGCCAGCGCCTCCGCAACGTGGATGTTTTGTTCCACCAGAAGTATGGATATCCCCAGCGTACGGAGCGTGCGGCAGATTTCGATCACGCGATCGACAGCCACTGGAGACAGGCCCTCCGAAGGTTCGTCAAGCAGAAGGAGCTTCGGGTTGACTACCAGCGCCCGCCCAATGGCGAGCATCTGCTGCTCGCCTCCAGACAGGCGGGTGCCGCTGATCCGTTTCCGCTCGGCGAGTTCCGGAAACAGCTCGTAGATTTTCTGCGGTGTCCAATGATCGCCATTTCCCTGCTTCTGGTATGTCAACGCCAGGTGTTCATCGACTGAGAGCGATGGAAACAACCTTCTCCCCTGCGGGACATATCCCAGGCCGATTTTGGCAATGAAGTGCGGCTGCTTGCCGCGCAGTTCCTGGCCATTCCAGAGGATGCTTCCCTGGCGGGGAGGCGTCAATCCCATGATCGAGCGCATCAGGGTGGTCTTACCCATCCCATTACGACCGAGCAGGGTCACACATTCCGATCCGATTTCGAGAGAGCAGCCCTGCAGCACATGACTGTCTCCATAGTACGAATGCAAATTTTGGATCACCAGGCCCGTCGCCTGGAACGTGCGCGTGGAATCAGGCATGGGAGCTCCCAAGATACACTCGCTGAACTTCCTCGTTGGCTTTGATCTGGCCGGGTGTACCTTCGGCCAGAACGCTGCCCTGCTTCAAGACAGTAATCTGGTCGGCGATCTCCAGAACAATTTCCATGTCGTGTTCGATGAGAACCAGTGTTGCATCCCTTGGCAGCCGTTTGATCAGTCCGGTCAGGATGGTCCTCTCCGAGGGCGAGAGTCCTGCCGCAGGTTCATCCAGCATGATCAGTTTGGGCCGCATGGCGATCGCCATGCCAATCTCGAGCTGGCGTTGCAGGCCATGTGAGATCTCGGATACCTTCTTGGGCAGATATTCGCTCAGTTTTACCTGCGCGGCAACCTCTTCCACCCATTCTCTCTGACGGGCGTAATCACGCCACATCCTGAAGAAGTGGAATTCCAGGCCCTGGTTGGACGCACCGGCGAGAAACAGGTTCTCCTCGACGGTCAGCTCCAGGAACAGCTGGGAAATCTGGTAGGTGCGTCCGAGTCCAAGCCGCGCCCGTTCCTGGACCGACTTGCGAGTGATATCCGTACCGAAGATTTCCACCCTGCCGCTGTCGATGTTCAACTCGCCCGTAATGAGGTTGAACAGGGTGGTTTTACCGGCACCATTTGGCCCGATCAGAGCACGCCGCTCGCCGGTGGGGACATACAGGCTCGCGTTCTGAACAGCGTGTACCCCGCCAAAGCTCTTGGACACATTGCTGACGGAGAGGGCGTACATCTGATCGGGGTGATTCATAACTTGACTCCTGACAGTCAGTCTGGTTTCCTATTCCCCAAAGGGAACGAATTCGTAAGGTTCGCCTTCAAGCATTTCTGCAGGCAGGTCGGCACAATCCCCGCTAGGATAAGTGTTCCCGTCGATGGGCTGAGCCATGTACAGTGCAGGATCGTACGGTCCAAACTGGCTGACATTGCTCACTGTAAAGATGCCCTTGTTGTACAGAACACCATTTTCATCCTTGGCAATCTCACGGATGTATACGTTTTCGGTTGCAGAGTGATAGGTTGGGTCGAGTGTTACCGGACCCCGCGGATCATCGCTGAGATCTACATTCAGCATGGCTTCAACAAGCGCTTCCTTATCGCTGACATCGCCGTTGCGGGCCTCGATCGCGCGCAGGATCAGGCGCATGGAGGAATAGGCAAACTCGGAAGCAGCCGAAGGAGCATGTCCCCAGCGCTTCTCAAAGGCATCCTTAAAGGCCATCCATTCTGCCGTGGCCAGATCGTCGGTAGTATGATGCGCGGACAGCGAGCCGACAATTTCTGCAGGCAGGGAGTCGAGGTCGGGTTTCTCGAAGGTATTCGACTGGCCAATCAAGGGCAGCTTCTCAAGCATACCCAGCTCCACATACTGCTTCACGAAGTTGACCGCATCGCCTCCGGCGCCGTTGTAATAGACGGCTTCATAGCCCTGATCGAGCGGGATGGAGGCGATCATGGAGGAGAAATCTGCAGTGGAGCCGGGCGGGAACCAGATGCTTTCGACATTCTCACCGCCGCCGCGGCAGAAACCACGGATGAAGCCGCCGCCCTGATTCCAGGGATAGGAGTAGTCTTCACCGATCTGGTAGATTTTCTTGTAGCCCTTCTCGGCGGCGAGCCAGTACCCAAAAACATCCTGAGACTGGGCGCCGGTCCATGTGGCGCGCACCATCATCGGGAAGAAGGAGCGCATGGTCATATCTTCCGAGGCAGAATACATCGGGACCACGGGAATTCCCTTGTCCTTCATGTAATCGCCCACGGTTAAGCCTTCGTCGCCGGATACCATGCCGGTCAGGATGTCGACCTTATCCTGCTCGACCAGTTTCTTGGCCTTGGTGACGGCCATCTCGTTATCGAGCTGGTCATCTTCATAGATCACAGTGATGGTTTTGTCGGCGACCTTATAACCCACCTCTTCAAGCGCCAGGACTGCCCCTTCCTTCTGCATTGTTCCAAAAGATGAGAAAACCCCGGTGAAAGCGCTGATGAACCCAATCTTGATCTCGCCTCCCGCAACCTCTTGAGCCGGAGCCTGTTCTTCGACCGGCGCTGCTTCTGTGGCCGGTGCCGGCGTGGCACAAGCGCTTAAGACCATCCCCACGATGGTCACGAACACAACAACTCTCAACACATGCTTGGACATTTTTTCTCCTTCGTTCAGTGTGTGCTTAGTGATTTCATTGGTATTGCTACAAAAAGGCAGAATATTAGCGTTTCACCTCCTGTTGAGGATTTTAAGAGCTTGACTGGGACCTCGAATTGATAAAGCGCTGGACAAATTTGAATCTGCGTCCCGCCCGGACGGCATCCAGCAATCCTAAAATTCCGGTAGGCGAGAACAGC
>DATAKV010000670.1:0-8213 GCA_036261375.1 Anaerolineales bacterium | reverse complement strand
TTTGCTGGGATAACAAGATGTTGCGCTTGCGCTTGTGATTACTTCGATTCTACCTTCCGCGCTCTCAGTGAAAACAGAAAAGGAATCTGAGGATATTTTGCAGGTAAATGCCACCAACCGTCAGAGCCTTGCTCCATGAATGGAAATTTCGCGCGGGCAGCATAGGGGAATTCGTGGAGAAACTCGATCGTCAGACCAGCGTCGATGAGAGCATTGAGCACATCCCCAATGCCATGGTTCCAGATATAAATGAAAGCTTTCTCGCCCTGGTTTTCGGTGGCATAAGAACCGGTCACTTCCATCCGGTCGGGGATGTCCGCAAAGAAATACGGGTTCGCCAGCTTGATCTTTGTTCTTTCCTCGGTTGTAAACATCCGAAAAGCCGGATGATCTTCCACAATATAGAAGATGCCATTAGGTTTCAGGAAGCGGGCAATCACCTGGCCCCAGGGCTGTAAATCCCGGAGCCAGTGTAAGACTCCGTACGATGTAAAGACAATGTCGAACTCGCCCGAGAGCCGCTCGGGGAGATGGTAAATATCTGAGCAGATGAATTCTGCAGGGATGGTGAGCTCCTGGCTGAGCGAGCGAGCCAGTACGATGGAGGTTCCCGAGAAATCCACTCCGGTGGCAATCGCGCCGCGCCGCGCCCAGGCGAGGGTGTCCAGCCCGAAGTGGCACTGGAGATGAAGGAGGGATTTCCCGGCTACATTGCCCAGCTCAGTGAGCTCGATGGAACGCAGACGATCTCTGCCTGCTTTGAAGCTCGCCACATCATAAAACGGCGACTTTTCATGCTCGACGGTCCATTGATCCCATACTTTCCGATTGGCCTGCAGGTACTTTTTCATAAATCACCCGATTGATTGTTCTTCTGATTGCGGACTGACCAGATCAGTCCGCAATCAGAAGGAATTTGTGGGACTTACTACTTGAACTGGAATAGGGCAGTGTGCCCATTGCCTGCGCCTTCGCCCAGGTCGAGGCTGACGAGCTTGCAGGAATTGGCGTAGCTCCTGGATGTCTTCCAGTTCCACTGATAGTAGCCGTCGCCCAGATACTGCAGGCCCGAACTACTCCCGGCGTATGCCTCGATCGAGTCCCCGCCGTCGCCGTCCTCGCAGCTCCAGGATGCGGCGGTCACTGTAGCGTCCGTCAGGCCTGGGATCGGATTCCCACTGACATCGGTGAGACGCCATTTGAGCGGGATCACCTGGCCTGCCCTGGCGATGTTCAGCACAGGCAAGTTGTCCACCGGGGTGAGGAAGCCCGTGAACAGGAAAGTGACATTGTAACTGACGACAGCCGTATTGCCGGAGTTGCCGGCGTTATCGAGCGCGCCGGAGCAGGTGGCAGTGAAAGTTCCCACGCCGAGTGTGTTACCACCGCTCAAACTTAGGCTGGCTTCGACGGCCACGCCCGAGCCTTCATCGGTGGTGGAGCAGCCTGCCTGTGGGACCGCGCCGAGGATGTAGGTGCTGCCCTCGGTTACGCCCGTGACAGTTACCACCGGCGGGGTAGTGTCGATGTTTGGCTCGTAGGGGCCGTAGGGACCGGGCTGATCCTCACCTTCGCCGCGGATGTTAGCGCCCCAACAGTCAACCCCCCCAGCGGGCGTCAGGGCACAGGTACGGAGATAACTCTCAACACTGACCTGGATAACGGGACCGGGTTGGTCTTCAGCCTGTCCATTGGAGTTATCGCCCCAGCAGTCGACAGCGCCTGAAGGCGTCAGAGCACACGTATAAGGCAGGCCAGCCTTGCTGGAAGAAATCTGGATGTAAGGACCGGGTTGGTCTTCCGCCTGGCCGTAGTAATTATCGCCCCAGCAGTCGACAGCGCCTGAAGGCGTCAAAGCACAGGTGTGACTGAAGCCAGCGCTGACCTGAGTGTAGGGACCGAGCTGGTCGGCCGCGTTGCCGGAACCGTTCCAACCCCAGCACTTGACGCTGCCATCGAGTCTGAGGGCGCAATTGTAGTACAGGCCAGCGCTGACCTGAGTGTAGGGACCGGACTGATCTTCCGCCTGGCCGGAAGAGTTATAGCCCCAGCAGTCGACCGCCCCCGAAGGCGTCAGAGCACAGTTGTGCAAATAGCCAGTGCTGACCTGAGTGTAGGGACCGGACTGATCTTCCGCCTGACCGTATTCATTGGCGCCCCAGCAGTCGACCGCCCCCGAAGGTGTCAGTGCGCAGGTGTGATTACTACCAGCGGTGACCTGGGTGTAGGGACCGGACTGATCTTCAGCCTGGCCGTAAACGTTCCAACCCCAGCAGTCGATACTGCCGTCCGGTCGGAGGGCACAGGTGTGATACGTGCCAACGGCGATGATGCCGCCGGGGACCGGCGCATCGGCCTGTACCGGCGAGGCGGTAAAGGTTGTCAGCAGCAGAAGGACAACTGCCGCAAGCCGTGGCCATACGGAAAAGAACTTGGTATGCATGATATTTCTCCTTGTCTTAAATAGATCCAGACTTTATTTCTTGAACTTGAACAGGGCGGTATGCTGGCTGCCTGAGCCCTCGCCCAGGTCAAGGCCCAGCGTCTTGCAGGAATTGGCATAGCTTGTGGGTGTCTTCCAGTTCCACTGGTAGTAGCCGTCGCCGAGGCTCTGCAGTCCCGAGGCGCTCGCTGCATATTCTTCGAGCGCGTCACCGCTTGTTCCTGCATCGCAGGCTAGGCTGGTCGCAGACAGGGTTACATCGGTCAGGCCCAGGATTGGATTCCCGCTGGCATCGGTGAGACGCCATTTGAGCGGGATGACCTGGCCTGCCCTGGCAACATTCAGGATGGGTGGGTTATCCACCGGGGCCAGGAAGCCCGTAAACTGGAAAGTGACACTGTAGCTAACGGTAGCTATGTTCCCGGGGTTTCCGGCATTATCGAGCGCCCCAGAGCAGGTAGCGTTGAAGACCCCCACACCGAGTGTGTTACCGCCGCTCAGGCTAAGGCTGGCTTCGACGGTCACGCCGGAGCCTTCATCGGTGGTGGAGCAGCCCGCCTGCGGGACCGCGCCCAGGATGTAGGTGCTGCCCTCGGTCACGCCGGTGACGGTCACAGTGGGCGGCGTGGTATCTATGATTGGGTCGTAAGGGCCGTAGGGACCGGGCTGGTCTTCGGCCTGACCGTAGCCATTTGATCCCCAGCAGTCAACGGCCCCGGCGGGCGTCAGGGCGCAGGTGTGCCATTGGCCAGCAGTGACCTGGGTATAGGGACCCGGCTGGTCTTCAGCCTGACCATAGTGGTTGCGGCCCCAGCAGTCAACGGCCCCGGCGGGCGTCAGGGCGCAGGTGTGAACACTGCCAACGCTAACCTGGATGTAAGGACCCGGCTGGGGATCGGTCTGGCCGTAGACGTAGTAGCCCCAGCACTCAACGGCCCCGACGGGCGTCAGAGCGCAGGTGTGAGCATAGCCGGCGGCGACCTGGGCGTAGGGACCGGGCTTGTCATCGGCACGGCCGAACATGTTATTACCCCAGCAGTCAACTGCCCCGGCGGGCGTCAGAGCGCAGGTGTAACGATCGTGGCCGGCGCTAACCTGGGTGTAGGGACCAGGTTGATCTTCTGACTGGCCGTAGTCATTCCACCCCCAGCAGTCGATCGCGCCGGCGGGCGTCAGGGCGCAGGTGTGTCGAAAGCCAGCGCTGACCTGTAGATAGGGACCGGGTTGGTGGTCGGTTTCCCCGTAGCCGTTATAGCCCCAGCAGTCAACTGCCCCTGCAGGTGTCAGGGCACAGGTATGTGCTTCCCCCGCGCTGACCTGGATGTAGGGACCCGGCTGGTCTTCAGCCTCGCCGTAGTTATTCAAGCCCCAGCAGTCGACGCTGCCGTCCGGTTTGAGGGCGCAGGTGTGATAAATGCTCGCGCTAATGATCCCGCCAGGGGCAGTTGCATCCGCCTGCGCCGGCGAGGCGCTAAAACTCGTAAGTAGCAGAAGCACGACCGCAATTAGTCGCAGCCACTTTGGAAAGAGATTGGTTTGCATGTTTTTTCTCCTAATCATAAGAAAATGTTTTTTGGACTGGAAATCACCGGCGATCATCCATAGGGCGCTGTGAGCTCGAGCTGGATGTTGTCCGGATCGCGGAAAGCCAGGACGTAGATGCCCAGGTCCGGGCCCAGGTCCTTGATCTCTCCATGCGAGATGCCCTGGCGGTCGAAGCGGCGGACGGCCTCTTCGAGTGTGGTGCGGCTGCTGACGTTGAAGCTCAAATGGTCGAGCCCAACGCGGTTCTCGTTGAAGCGGTCGTCTCGGATCGCCTGGGTCGGGTCCGGTGCTTCGGTCAGCGCCAGGATCGTCTTCCCGTTCGCCAGCAGCACCCGGCTGGGACTGAGGTCGAGCGCCCTCTGGAAGCCCAGCAGATCGGTATAGAATTCGACAGCGCGGGCCAGGTCGGTGACCGTCAAGGTCAGATGGTGGATCGCTTCGGTTTGGATGGTGGTATTCATTTGCTTTTTCCTTTCAATGGTTTGGTCGATCGACTATTGACAGGCGCAGTGTAGCAAACCCACCGTTTCTAAAGCGTTTAATGGGCGTTTCACGCCAAACGAGTTTGAGTTCTTTCAGTCTTTTGCGTGGATACGAATGTCGAGAAAGGGGGATTGCTTATTTTGAGGAAATCACAAAATAGCCGGGAGTATTCTTCAAAATCTATGATTGACTGAAACTGACCTAACTGACTGCGTCGGCAGTCCGATCGATCAATGCAAAACTGACTGTTTGTTCGAGACTCATCAGCCTCCCCAGAGTCCAGGCAGCCGTGAAAACCCCCGTATCAAGGCACGTCCGGAGGTCTTTGACCGTTTGGTCGAATACATCCTGGTTTGCCAGTCGAAAGCCGGCAGGAAAACCGGATAACGCAGCTTCACAGGCTGCCAGCAGGCGCGCAGCGATCTCAAATCTTCCCTCGTGCATCTCACAACTAACCAGATAAACCATGTGATCTATCGTCGTTGCTCGATCTCGCGTTCTCCAGATCGTTTGCACGCTTTGCCTCAGGTAGTTCCCGGCACGATCGTACTGCTTCTGCTGCAGAGCGATCCGGCCCAGATTTAGAAGCGCAAATCCAATCCCCCGTCGCTCACCGATCAGCCGGCTCAGCGAAAGACTTTCTTCGGCAAGCAAGCCAGCCTGTTTGAGGTCGCCAAGCTGAAGGGCAAGGCTGGTGAGATTCGTGAGAGCATAGAGCATCTGAAACTTATCCCCGGACTGGCGCGCGATCTCCACGGACTTCTGGGAATACATTCGCGTGTTTTCATAGTCGTGGGAAAAGAGAGCAATCTCTCCCAGGCTGCTTAGCATCACTCCGATCAGCCAGGGATCTTCAACCCGGTTTGCAATCTTGAGACCACGACGGTAGTACCGGCCAGCCTTGGATCGGTCTCCCTGTGCATTAGCGATCATCGCGAAATGATGATAAGAAATGACCTCCCCAAAAGCGTCCTGGCGCTCTCGAGAGACAGCCAGGCTTTGTTGGGAAAGAGTCATCCCCCGTGCAAAATCACCCTGGAACAGCGCAAACGAAGCTGCCGTGTAGAGCACCTTTACCAACCCGGGGCTTGGCTTCTCCGTGCGGTCCAGCAGTGCTAATGCCTGCTCTGCCAGGTGACGTCCTTCGCTGAAGTGACCTCGAATAAACCAGTACACCCACAAGGCGCCTGCCAGACGGGCAGCCCGGTCTGCATATCGATCCTTCGGAGCAGCATTTTCCCCGAGAGCCAGCTGGAGCGCGGCGCGCAGGTTCTCCTGTTCGAGATCCAGGCGGCTCAACCATTCCAGCTGCTCAGATGCCCTCAGTTTTGGTTCTGCCTGTTCAGCCAGATATACAAAGTAATCCAAATGGCGGTTTTGCCAGTGGGTGAGCTGCCTTTGCACCTCCAATTTCCGGTGTCCATATTGACGTGCTATCTCGTGGAGCCGGAAGCGCGCTTCCGGCTCCATGGATAAGCTTACAACCAGCGATTTGTCCACCAGGCTCGCCAGGAGCTCAAGGATTTCTCCTTCACGGATCCCTTTTCCCTGGCAGATCTGCTCCACTGCCTGCAGAGAGAAATGGCCCGTGAACACACTGAGCCGTGCAAACAGCTCACGTTCATGGCTTGTCAGCATTTCATAGCTCCAATCCATTACCGCTTCCATGGTGCGGTGGCGGGGCAAGGCAGAATTTGCTGGCGCCCTGAGCAACTCCAATGTGTTATCCAGGCGTTGGGCGATCTGATGTACGGTCAGGGTTTTCACTCGCGCTGCTGCCATCTCGATCGCCAGGGGGATCCCATCCAGCCGGCGGCAGATGCCTGCGATTGTCAGGAGCGCTCTGGCGTCCGGTTGGAAGGTAGGCAAGGTGGATTTAGCCCGCTCAATAAAGAGCTCTACACTCTCGTTGCTCTGCCAGGCCTGTGTTTGGGCTGTTAGATCTTGCAGATCGATATATTCGGACGGCAGCGGCACAGGAAGCGCAGGAACCAGCCAGACGGTTTCCCCATAGACATTCAGCGCTTCCCGGCTGGTAGTGACAATCCTTAAACTCGGGCAGGCTTGTAGCAGCGCGCTGACGACGGTCCCTACTTCCTCGGTCAGGTGCTCGCAGTTATCCAAGAGCAAAAGCAGGTTTTGATCACGCAACAGATTGACCAAGCCATCCAGCCCGGCGGACCGTACCTCATCATTGGCCTGGAGCGCGTCTGCAACCGCTCTTGTCACCAGCCCGGGAGCATTCACGGCTGCCAGATCCACCATGAAGATGCCATCGCGGTACTCAGGTGCCAGCGGCTTCACTGCAGCAAGGGCCAGACGTGTCTTACCTATCCCACCGGGACCGCACAGGCTAACCAGGCGGTGTTTGGAAAGCAGAATGTCGACCTGCTCGAGCTCCTGACTCCGGCCAACGAACGAGGTGAGTGAGTGCGGTAAATTGTTAAGAAGTGGCTGTTCCAAGGGAACCGGAGATGGTTCGATCGGTCTGTCCCAGTGGGTTGCCTGGCCGAGGAAGTTCTCGTAGGCTTTCCGGGTAGCCGGGCTGGGCTCCAGTCCCAGCTCCCGTTGCAGCACGGTGACACATGTGTTGTAGATGCGAGCAATGCTGGCGCGGTCACCGCTCTGAGCGTAAAGTCCCATAAGATGCCGATAGGTCCCTTCGCGGGTCGGCTCCTGTCTCAATAGGAGTTGAGCGTATTCCAGGGCCTCTCGCTGGTTCCGCGCATCGGCCAGAAAAAGTACCAGTTTTTCTAACGTATTGAGATACGTTTGCCGGAGATTCTCCCGTATGCTCTGTGCCCAGTCCTCATAGCAATCCGGCATAAAATCGCCTGCATAAATTTGAGTTGCCCGCTTAAGATCCGGTACAGCGGTCGATTGACTTGCGAAAGATAGAAATTGGTCTACATCCAAAGTGAAAAACGCAGATGTCTGCCATTGCACAGTGTGCTGACCGATTGATAGAAACTTGTCAGCTTCTGGCAGAGAGGCGCGCAGCTTATGAAGCAAGTTGCGCAGATTCGCCCGCGCTTGCGCCTCACTCGTATCAGGCCAGAACATAAAAGCCAGGGACTGACGGGAGACAGTTGATTCTTTATGGAGAGCAAGATAAGCCAGCAAAGATTGTAAGCGAGCTGTGTTAATCGTATTTAGCGCTTTATTGCGATAGAGTATGCGAAATCCCCCAAGCAAGCGAATGCTTAGGTCGGTGGGGATTGTGCCCGGGTCTAATACATTCTTTGAATTAAGACGTTCCATTCTTTCTGCAAATGATGACAATTATTCGTATACGAAGCAGAAAATTAGTTTGAAAACGCCGCTTTAGCCCAGCTGTTCTGTTTGCTCGAGAGAAATTGAGCTGAGCATCAGTTATTCCTCGAAGCCTGCTAAACGGCCCAAAGATCAATTGTGGGATATCGCGGTATAGTACCTTTTTGATGTGTCGCATGGCTCACGAGTCAGGATATCATGTTCAATAAAAATTGGTCTATTCCATCGATCACAATCAATATCTTACTGATTTGTTAATGATGAGTCAACAGTTGTTTTTACAAATCTTCCTTCCATCCCTCACGGTATTGTCTTTCCATTGAGTACGGATCAAATGATGGGATGAAGGGCTCAAAGATTCACCAGAATTCAACGCTTCCACCTGACCCTGACAAACGGCGGGGCGGCGGGGTGCTCGGCGTCCTGATCGGCCTGCTGCTTTTGGGATTTTTGCTGCTGTTCCTACTGC
>DATAKV010000668.1:0-2349 GCA_036261375.1 Anaerolineales bacterium | reverse complement strand
GAGCAAGCGGACTGTGTGCTATTGCAATTAGAGATCCCCGTGGAGGCGGTCCAGGCGGCTGCTGAAATCGCCCATCGCAATCAGGTAAGGGTCATTCTCAATCCGGCGCCGGCACGCAGGCTGCCCCACGAACTACTGAATAAAGTGGATTACCTGACGCCGAACGAAACTGAGACTGCTATCCTGGCGGGTGAAGATCCTTCCTCGATTGGGCCCGACTCTCTGCCCCGGCTGGCGTCTGCTTTAGGGGTGCCGAACCTGGTGGTCACCCTCGGCTCGCGCGGGGCAGCGATCCTCCAGAATGGCCAGACGAGGCTTATCCCCTCCTTCCCCATTACGCCTGTCGATACCACGGCTTCGGGTGACGCGTTCAACGGAGCCCTGGCGGTCGCCCTGGCAAGCGGACAAAGTGTCTCTGATGCTGTGAGATTTGCGAACGCGGCCGGAGCGATCACCGCCACCCGGCCCGGCGCCCAACCTTCCCTACCCACTCGTAAAGAACTGGATCAATTTATGGTTTCATCAGCGCCTGGATCAAACCCGGCAGTCCCGGACGCTGTTGACTCGTTCGATCAAGCAGGAACGCCATCGTAATGCCGGGCAATACATTCATTCCATTGGAGGAAGAAATGAGAAAGGAACGATCTTTGGTCTGGGCAGTCACGGCATTGCTCGTGATGATGTCGTTAGTGCTTTCTGCCTGTGGGGGGCAGCCAACGGCAGCGGCCACCGAACCGCCGGCACAGGAGCCGACAGAAGCGCCGGCCGAGCCGACCGAGGCCGCAACCGAAGCGCCCACTGGAGAAGCAACGGAAGCACCGACGGGAGAGGCAACGGAAGCTCCTGCGGCAACGGGCGAACCTGTTGTGATCACCGGGGAGAACTACAGTCCCGATATCCCGGAGCCGGCCGAACCCGTGACTGTGACGTGGGCTACCTGGGTCAATACGGATTCCCCCTTCTGGGACGCAACCATAGCAGCCTTTGAAGAAGTGCATCCGAACATCACCATTGAGGTGCAATCTGTGCCTAGTGAAGAGATGTTCGACAAGCTATTGGCTCAGATCGCGGCTGGCAATCCACCGGACACTGCATACGTCTCTGACTGGATGACCGGCGCCCTGGCGCAGAACGATGGTTTGGTTGCTCTGGATGACTACATTGCCAAGAGCACGATCATCGATGTCAATGATTATGTCCCGGCATATCTCGAGCCCTCTCGAGTGGGCGATGTCCAATACGGTCTGCCGTTCGCTGGCGAGACGACGATGCTGTTCTATCGCACCGACCGCTTTGAGGAAGCTGGACTCGATCCGAACCATCCACCGGAGACCTGGGAGGAATTCCAGCAGTACGCCGAACAGTTGACTGATACCGCCAACGCGAAATATGGCTTTGCCGTGTTTGCCCCGGAGGCCGCGTTCTACTTCTACCCGTGGCTCTGGCAGGCTGGTGGTGAGCAGTTGAGCACTGAAGATCCAAATGACGTGATCTGGGATAGTCCCGAGGGTCAACGAGCTGCCGACTTTTATGCAAACCTGGCGCAATACTCACCTCCTGACTTATTGAATGCTACATCGTGGGACGGCCGCGTGCCCTTCGCCAATGGCGACGTCGCCATGTACATGGCGGGCACCTGGTTCGCCGGGACTCTGATGACGGAATTTCCGGATGCAACTGGGAAATGGGCCTCCGCCCCGCTGCCGCAGGATCAACGCTGTGCCACCACGATTGCCGGTGACCACCTCGTTGTTTTCAAAGCTTCAAAGAACCCCGAGGCAGCCTACAAGTGGATCGAGTGGCTCTCCGCACCGCAAAACATGATTGGGTACAACCTGGGTAATCCCAGTGAGCCCGGTACATTGCTGCCGCCCAAAACCTCGCTGCTTGAGGATGAGACCCTGTACGAGAACCGCCCTTATCTACAGGCCTCCAAGGACAGCATGGACTGCGCTTATGTTCCTACCGCGGATCAACCCAATTACTTTATGGCTGAGGAAATCCTGACAGAATACCTGGGTCAGGCATTCTACGGTGAGATCACTGGCGCTGAGGCAGTGCAACAAGCCGCGGAAGAAGCAGAAGCGGTCCTACAAGAACAATAAGACTTACCAACGTTTGTGTCTGCAACCCCTCCCGTTCCGGTAGTACCGGAACGGGAGGGTCAAGAAGAAAGGAGACGCATGGCCGTCACCGAAATTACCACATCAAGTCCCTTTTCTGCGCGGTTGCGTGAGACGCTGCGCCAGGTTCGTAAGAACTGGTCTGCTTATCTTTTCATCGCACCGGGTTTGCTCCACTTCGCGATATTCACGCTGTTCGCAGTTGGGTTCGCGTTCTATATTAGCT
>DATAKV010000661.1:0-10818 GCA_036261375.1 Anaerolineales bacterium | reverse complement strand
TTTGCTTATGATGCCGCCAAAGCCTGGCAGCCACTCTGGCCAATGCTGTTTGTGACCATCGCCTGCGGGTCGATTTCCGGCTGGCATGCGCTCATCGGGTCGATTGGAACCGCCCGCCAGCTGGAGTATGAGACGGACGGTCTGCCTGTCGGCGGCGGAGCGATGTTTACCGAGAATACCCTTGCCCTGCTGGCCCTCGTCGCCGTTTCCATTGCAGGCACCGGTGGCGGAGCAGGCCGCTTTGCGGCTGGAGTGGGCAGTCTGCTATCGGTGATTTTCGGCGACGGCTTCCGGATGTTCGGCACGGCGCTTGGCTTTGGTGCGTTCATGGTCATCGTGCTGACCGTAACGCAGCTGGTCTTCCGTGTAATGCGTGTGACACTCTCGGAGTGGGCCGGAGACGTCATGCCGGCCTTGAAGAACATGCATGTCTCGACCATCGTCTCCATGTTCCTGACGATCCTGCTGGTCCTGACCGGCACCTGGGTCTATCTCTGGCAGCTGTTCGGTGCAGCCAACCAGCTGATGGCCGCCTTGAGCCTGCTGATCGTGACCGTCTGGCTGAGAGAACAGAAGAAGAATCCGTCCTTCGCTCTGTGGCCGACGTTGTTCATGTATATTACGACGCTGGCTGCCACGCTTGTAACGGCGCGCAACCTGTTTGTCACTATCGTGCCGCGGGGTGGCTCGGCGGCAGCTGGCGCCTGGGCGATGATTATTATTGCGATCCTGTTGTTCATTACCGCGCTGGTTATTGGCTGGGATGGCTACCAGGCCTACCAGCGCTATGGCAAAGGAAGGCAGACAGCCCCGGCTGCAGCGGACGATTAGCGTTAAAAATAAAAAGGGGAGACGCGGATTTCGCGTCTCCCTGCTGGTTTTGCAGTTCAACTACTCGCGTTCACTGATGGCGCGCGCCAGGGTCCGCAGTCCCTCAAAATGCCGCGCAGCGTCAACAGTACGGAAGGCAGGGAAGGGCATGTGAAGCTCGAGATTGGGCGTATCCCTGCGCAGGCTGAAGCGTGCGTACTGGCCGGATAGTTTTTCCATTGGTGTTGCAAGTTTATCCAATGTTCTGGCCGCCAGGTCGAGGAGACCTGCTGGCGCCCATAATTGAAGATCACCGTAAGCGGTGCTTTCCCATCGGCGCTGGCTGACCTGGTTCAGGGCAGTGCGTCCGCTCCAGGTCTTCGGGTCGATCAGCTCGAGGTCCACAGGCGGAGCAGTGGAGAGCTGGGCACGGTAAATGACGATATCGTCCCGTCCCTGAAAATAGGCGATGATCGTCATCCAGAACACATCGCGCGGCTTCAAGACAAGGAGAGTCTCCAGGCGTCTGAATGGCTTCTTCGCATGAGCAATCACCATCTCAGCCACGGAAGTGCCAAGCCAGCGGAACGTGGTGCGCTGGCCGATGAGCGGCA
Source organism: Anaerolineales bacterium (assembly GCA_036261375.1). Taxonomy (GTDB): domain Bacteria; phylum Chloroflexota; class Anaerolineae; order Anaerolineales; family Villigracilaceae; genus Defluviilinea. The sequence continues at coordinate 9,394 of DATAKV010000661.1, read as the reverse complement.
GGCCGCCTTGCATCCATTTGAGAAGAGCATCACCGCGCCGCAGGTTGTAAATCATACCAAAGGCAAACCATCCCATGATGACAGCACCGGCGATAATGAAAATGGTTTGTGAGCTCATAAGGCACCTCAATGGTTTCCAAACACGTCTGAGCACGATGAGTATAATATGAAATACAGCCACTCTCAACCTGAAAAGAAGAAAGACCGCTGGAAAGCCGTCCGTGAGTTTCTGTACGGCATGTTCGGCATGGAGATTGCCGGGCACGCGCTGGAAATGCGCGCAAGCCTCGAGAGCCTGTTCATGCTGGGAACTGTGGGGGATATGCTCGGTGTGCCAGTCCTGCCGCCCTATTACAGTTTGCGCCTGCTGCCCTATATTGTCCCCAATATCTCAACCTGGAAACGACGTGTCCTGCGTGAACGCGAGTTCAGCGACGAGCACGATTACCACCTGGATGGTCTGTAAAGTCCAGCTCAAGCTACCGTCCCCGGCGGCGAGGACGCCGCCGGGAGCAGAAGTGACTAAACGAAAGGAGTCAGCATCATGACCGAAGAGGAAAAAAAGAATTTCTGGCAGAACATGAAGGAAGTGATCTATGGCATGGCATCCCATGATATGAGCCGCTATGCCCTGCGGACGCGCGCCAGCATGGAGCACTTGTTCATCCTGATCACCATGGGGGACATGATCGGTGTGCCCATCCTGCCGCCCTACTACAGCCTGCGCCTGCTGCCTTACGTGGTCCCGCAAATCTCCACCTGGAAGCGGCGCCTGCTCCGCGAAAAAGATGTTTCCGACGCAATGTTCTAGGAGCTGCCATGTCACTCAGAAAAGTCTTTGAAGAACACCCCGAACGGCGCTATATCATGTTTGGCGGAAAGGGCGGCCTGGGCAAGACCACCTTCTCCGCCGCCACAGCCTACTGGCTCGCCCAGCAGGGCAAAAAGGTGCTGGTTTTTTCGGTCGACCCGCAGGCCAGTCTCTCGGATATCTTCCAGAAGGATATCTTCGGTAAGGGGCCGGTGCAGATCATGGAGAACCTGTGGGCGCAGGAGATCGACGCCGACCAGCACATCAAAGCCTATCAAAATGAAATACGCCAGAAAATCCTGGACATGTACGGCTTCGACCAGGTCCCGGATGAGATTGAGCAGTACATCCAGGCCGCCTCGGCCGAGCCCGCCATGGAGGAGAGCGCCATCTTCGACGCCGTTGTGGATATTGTGGTGGAGGGGAATTACGATTACTACATCTACGACCTGGTACCGCTCGGGCACGCGCTGTACTACCTGAGCATGGCCAAGGTCTACGACGAGTGGATCAACAAGATCACCAAGCTGCGCGAGGAAATGCGCGAATACGAGGAAATGGTCTCGCGCCTGAAACGCGAGAAGGAGACGGAGGAGGACCAGATCCTCAAGGAATTGCAATATATCCGCGGGCGCATCAACGCTTCATCCCAGATCCTGACCGACAAGGAGAAGACCGGCTTCTTCTTCGTCGTCATCCCCGAAGAAATGATCCTGATCGACACAGCCAAAGCCGCCGAGCTGTTCGCCAAGTTCGACGTGCCGATCATGGGCTACGTGGTCAACCGCGTCGTGCCGCGCGAGCTGCTCGATCAGAATATCCCACCCTACCTGAAGAACCGCATCGAGATGCAGGACAAGTATCTCAAGCAGATCGATGACACCTTCGGCAGCCAGGTCGCTTCACGCGTCCCCGAGCTCGAACGGGATGTGACCGGCCTGGAAATGATCAGAAAGCTTTCCGAGATCATGTACGGTGAGGGAGTAGGAGAAAAGCTATGACCACTACAACCATCGAAACACCCATGAAGAATTATGTGAAGGAACACGAAAACCTCCGCTATATTTTCTTTGGAGGCAAAGGCGGCGTGGGCAAGACCGTCATGGCCGGAGCGACTGCCATCTGGCTCGCCAAACAGGGCAAGCGCGTCATGCTGGCCTCCACCAACCCGGTCCACAGCCTGAGCGGCCTGCTGAGCCAGAACGTGTTCGGCAAACCGACCACCGTGGAGGGCGTTCCCAACCTGTGGGCGTATGAAATCGACACCAAGGAGACCATCGAACGGTCCAAGCAGGAGATCCGTGACAAGATCCAATGGTTCCTAAAGTTTGCCGACATCTCGACCAAGGCCGAAGAATTTGTCGAATCGGCCACAATGAACCCGGCGTTCGAAGAATCGGCGATGTTCGAGAATATGGTCGACCTGATGCTGCGGGATGAGTACGATGTATACGTTTTTGACACCGCGCCGACTGCCAACGCCCGCCGCCTGCTGGGCATGTCCAAGGTCTATTCGCTGTGGGTCAACAAGATGGTCAAGAGCCGCGAGGAGGCGCGGTCCCTGCGCGAATTGCTCTCCTTCACCAAGAAGAAGGAGGCCGACCCCCTTATGGAATACCTTGTCTCCTTCCGCGATCGGATGGGCAAGGCACAGAAGCTGCTGACCGACGCGGAGAAGACCGCGTTCTTCTTCGTGACCCTGGCCGAGGCACTGCCGATCGCGGTCATCACCCGTTTCATCGGCTGGTTCCACGACTTCGGCATACCGGTCGGAGGGGTGATCGTCAACATGCTGATCGACCGCTCCCAGGTCACCAGCGAGTCGCCTGAGTTCGTCCACAACCGGGTCGACATGCAGGCCCGTTACATGGACGATATCTGGGAAAAATTCGAAGGCATGGTCCGCTCGACCCTGCCTCTCTATGAGAACGAAGTGCGCGGCACATCTTCCCTGGCGCGCATGGGCGATGCCTTGTTTGCGTAAACCATCGTGAGGCGCGGTTGACCCTTCCGCGCCTTACCTTTATTATTAATCCATGACATCACTTCCCGAGCGTATTAACCGTACACTGGCCCAGGTTCTCTATGGCATGGCCATCCATGACCAGGTTCGTACCCTGGCACGCCAGCGCGGCTCGCTGGAGCATCTCTTTGTGCTGATCAGTTTCGGCGACCTGCTGGGTGTGCCGGTCCTGCCGCCCTATTACAGTATGCGCCTCCTGCCGTTCGTCGTGCCGCTCATCAACAACTGGAAACGACGCATGCTGCGCGAGCGCGACCTGATGGATGCAATTTTCTAGAAAATAACCTTGCGAAGATTTTAAACCTTCGCAAGGTTACACATCATAAAAGAGTAATCCTATGAAAGCAATCCGCGTACATCAATATGGTGGGCTGGAAGCACTCCAGTACGAGGACGTTCCCCTGCCGGAGCCCGGGGAAGGTGAAGCGCGTCTCAAGATCGAGGCGATCGGCGTCAACTTCCTGGATATCTACCAGCGCATCGGACGTTACCAGGGCACGCCGCCGTTCACCCTCGGGCAGGAGGCGGCGGGTGTTGTCGATGCTGTCGGACAAAACGTGAAGGATGTGAAGTCTGGCGACCGCGTTGCCTACGCAAGCGTCCAGGGCTCGTATGCAGAATATGCCGTGGTCCCGGCCTGGCGTCTCCTGCCCCTCCCGCAGGGAGTCGATGCCCAACTCGCGGCCGCGGCTCTCGTCCAGGGGATGACGGCCCACTATCTGGCGTTCAGTACATATCCGATCAAGGACGGCGACACGGCCCTCGTCCACGCCGCGGGAGGCGGAACAGGGCAGATGCTGGTGCAGGTGGTAAAACGCTGCGGCGGCCGCGTGATCGGGACCGCGTCCACGGAGGAAAAAGCCCAACTGGCGCGCGAAGCGGGCGCGGACGAGGTCATCCTGTACACCCAGACCGACTTCGAAGCCGAAGTCAAGCGGCTGACGGATGACAAAGGTGTGGACGTGGTTTATGACTCGGTTGGGAAGGATACCTTCGACAAAAGCCTGAACTGCCTCAGGCAGCGCGGCATGATGGTCTTGTACGGCGCATCTTCCGGGGCTGTCCCGCCGCTCGACCCGCAAGTCCTGAATGCCAGGGGATCACTGTATCTCACCCGCCCGTACATCGGACACTACACGGCGGACCGCGATGAGCTGCTCTGGCGAGCAAACGATATCTTCAACTGGATCGCGGCGGGTGAGTTGAAAGTGAGGATAGACAAAACATACTCGCTGTCGGATGTTGCAGAAGCCCATCGCCATCTGGAAGACCGGAAGTCAAAGGGCAAAGTATTGCTGATCCCGTAAATCAGGCGCGAGATCACTTACCCGGAAGCCACTGAGCATCCTCAGTGGCTTCTCTGTTATAAAAGCGGGCTCCTTCAAAATCTGTTACCATTGCACGGACTGGAGGTTATCGTGGATCTGCAACTAAAAGACAAACGTGCCTTTATCGCCGGTTCGTCGCGCGGGCTGGGCTATGCAACGGCCCTCCTTCTCGCCAAAGAGGGTTGCAAGGTTGTTCTCAACAGCCGTGATGTGGACAAGGTCAAAGTCGCGGCGGAGACGATCTCGGCTGAAACGGGGTCCGAGGCATTTGGCGTCGCAGGGGACGTAAGCGAAGCATCCCTGGCAGACATGCTGATCGAGCGGGCGGTCGATGCTCTTGGCGGGCTCGACATCCTGATCACCAACGCCGGGGGTCCGCCCGCTGGTTCATTCGAGATCTTCGATGAGTCGACCTGGCAGCAAGCCGTGGATACATCCCTGATGAGTCACGTGCGCCTGATCCGCGCCGCCTTGCCCCATTTGCGCCAGTCGGAAGTGCCGAGCGTGCTGACTTTTACCTCCTATACGGTCAAACAGCCGATGCAAAATCTGGTCCTGTCGAACAGCATTCGCGCCGCGACTGCCGGCCTGACCAAGTCCCTGGCGCTGGAACTCGGCAGGGACGGGATTCGTTTTAACAGCATCCTGCCCGGCTGGACGCTGACCGAACGCGTCCAGCACCTGATGGAATTCCGCGCCCAGAACAACAAGACCACCGTAGAGGAGGAGCTAGCGAAGCAGATCGCCGAGATCCCGCTGGGCCGCATCGCACAGCCTGAGGAGTTTGCCCGGGTGGCAGTGTTCCTCGTGTCACCCGCTGCCTCCTACATCACGGGAGTCATGCTCAACGTGGACGGCGGGATCGTGAAAGGCCTGTTCTAGTGAGACGGTTGATTCTATCGATACTTATCTTTTTCCTTCTTTCCGCCTGCAGCGCCCTGCCAGTGAGCGAGCCTTCGACAGCAATTCCCGATCCGAACACCCAGGAGCCAACCTCGCTGCCGTCGACGATGGCTGAAGCACATGATGTGCTGGTGGATTTTCTAACGCTCCTCCATGAGAAGAAGTACGCGGAAGCTGTTCCATTGTATGGCGGGGAGTATGAGGCATTACAGGTATTCAATCCCGAGATCGATCCGGACGATCACCTCGCCCTCTGGACCTGGGCCTGTGACAACCTGCTCCTGCAATGCCTGGAAGTGCGCTCGGCCACGTTCAAGGAACTGCGCGGCGACTCGTACGTGTATCAGGTAGAATTCAACAACCCGGACGGCAGCCTGTTCGTTCGGGGTCCCTGCTGCGGCGCCAGTGAGACCGAGATGCCGCCTGTTTCCCGGTTCGAATATACGGTCAGCCGGGATGTAGATGGCCGGTTTGTCGTCATGAACACCCCGCCTTATGTACCCTAGCCGTACCGCGGCCTTGTATCCGGCGAAATGAATATCGCGTTACAACATTCTGAGAACAAGGAAATCCATGCCACTCTTCACCTGCCTGAACTGCGGCTCGTCAGAAGCGGACAGACCGCTCATCACCCTGAAATTCCAGGGGAAGGACCTGTATATCTGTCCCCAGTGCCTGCCAGCGCTGATCCACAAACCCTATCAGCTGGCCGATAAGCTTCCCAACTTTACCCCTTCAGAAAATCCTCCCCCGGACGATCATTAAGACCCATCGATGAATAAATTGACCTTCCTGGCGCGCACATCGCTGCTCATCGCGTTCTTCTTTTTCATCGACAAGATCCTCGCCTTTGTGCGCGTGGGCATCATATCGCGCCAGTATGCAGATTCGGTCGAGCTGCTCGACACGTTCAACGCGGCCAACAACCTTCCGGATGTGCTTTTTGCCCTGATCTCGGGCGGCGCCCTGGCCATGGCCTTCATCCCCCTGATGAGCGAATACCTCACCACAAGGGGCCGTGCCGCCGCCTGGGACCTGTTCTCACGCGTGGCCAACCTGGCCTTTGTCACGACAGGCAGCATTGCCATTTTGGTGGCTATTTTTGCCGAGCCGATCGTCAACGCGGAGATCGGAATCGCGCCTGGTTTCGGGCCGGAACAACGCCAGTTAGTGGCAGACCTGATGCGGCTGAACCTTATCGGTACGATCCTGTTTTCAATCAGCGGCCTGGTGATGGCCAGCCTGCAGGCCAACCAGCATTTTCTGCTGCCCGCCCTTGCCCCCAGTATGTACAACGTGGGACAGATTGCCGGCGCGCTCTTCCTTGTGCCGCGCTACGGAATTCGCGGCCTGGTCTACGGCGTCATCCTGGGTGCAGCGCTGCACCTGCTCGTTCAAATCCCCGCCCTGATCCGCTACCGGTTCAAATGGACGCCCGCCCTCGACCTGCGCCATACAGGCTTGATCGAGGCCTTGAAGCTGCTTGGTCCGCGTCTGCTGACCATGTTCGGCATCCAGCTGATCGTCATCGTCCGCGACAACCTCGCATCCCGTCTGGACCAGGTCGGCGCGGTCACGTCCCTGACCTACGGCTGGATGATCATGCAGGTGCCGGAGACCCTGCTTGGGACAGCCATCGCTACGGCCATGCTTCCCACCCTGGCTGAATACGCCTCCCGTGCGGAGTGGGCCGAATTCCGTCTGGCGGTCGAGCGCGCCCTGCGGGTCCTGATTGCCTTGACCATCCCGGTTGCAGCTGTTCTGGCGGCGGGAGTCAATCCGCTCGTCCGTGCCGTGTTTGGCTTCGATGCCGAGACATCCTCTCTCATCACCTGGACCACGCGGGCCTACCTGCTCACCCTGACCGGCTTCTCCATCCAGGAAGTGGCGGCTCGCTCGTTCTATGCCCGCAAGGAACCGATGTTCCCGCTCTATGCGGTACTGCTGCGGCTGGCGATCTTCCTCCTGATAGGCATTGCCGGGATCACCCTCTTCCGAAGTATTGGAGCCCCTCTGATTGCGTTCGCCGAAATCGCGCTGTTGATCGAATCGATCATTTTATTCGGCTGGCTGAGCAGGCGTCTGCATGAACCTCTTAATGTCTGGAGCGCGGTCGGCCGGGGTTTCCTGGCAGCGCTCATCGGCGGGGTGACAGCTTACCTTCTGGCCCTCTACATCCCCGGCCCTGCGGTGCTGACCGCCCTGCTGGGGATGATCATCGGCGGGCTGGCTGCATTGCCATTCATCTGGTCTGAGGTCAAGTTATTAGTGAAACTGTAGGAAAAACAGGCGGCGTTTCCTGCAAGAAACCCCTGTAGAGTTCGAAAATTTCGTTAGGATATAATAAAACTCATGAGTGAAACCATTGAAACAACTGAGGGCACACAACCCAACAAACCTGTGCTCAAGCCGCGCCGCGGGCGGACCTTCCTGTTCAACGCGCTCGGTCTGATCGTACTCCTGGTCATTGCAGTACTGGCTGGTTACTCATCCGGCCTCGACATTCGCCGCAACAACCAGTCCACGGTCATCATGGGCCAGCTCGGCGAACAATACCAGAACGCACTGATCGACATCCAGTTCGGCCGTTACGAGATCGCCAAACAGCGTCTCGAGTGGATCATCGCCAACGATCCATCCTTCCCCGGCGCACAGCAAAAATACACCGAAATCCTGGTGCTGAGCAACCAGCCCACCCCCACGCTGACCCCTTCGCTGACGCCCACGCCCGATTTCACCGGCGCCCAGGAGGCCTTTACCCGCGCCCAGCAGCTGATCGCAGCCCAGGATTGGCCGGGAACCATCCAGGCGCTTGACACACTGCGCAAGCTGGATGCCTCCTACCAGACTGCCCAGGTCGATGGCATGTATTACTTTGCCCTTCGCAACTACGGATCGATTCTGATCCAGCAGGGAAACCTCGAGGGCGGGATCTATCAACTCACCCTGGCGGAGCGCTTCGGCCCGCTTGACCGGGATACGAATGGCGTCCGCGAGGGGGCACGCTATTATTTAATCGGTGCGTCCTTCTGGGAGTTGAACTGGCAGGAGGCAGTGAACTACTTCAGCCAGGTACTGGCGTGGAGCGGCCTGTGGGATGGCACTATGACCTCCTCCGAGCGGTACTGGTACGCCTCCATGCGCTACGGCGATCAGTTATTTGAGCAGGGACAGTACTGCGATGCCGTTACTCAATACGACAACGCCCAGGGCATCGCGGCTCTGGATAACGCTGCTGCCGAAAATTACGACGACGCGTTCCTCGGCTGCTTCCCTGTCACCCCCACCATCGACCTGACCCTCTCGGTTACAGCCGGCGTGACCCCGGTCGTCACCGAGACAACCCCTGCCGTCACGTCCTACCCCTAAGCGTCGATGCTCACTGCCCCTCCCACCTGGGCGCTGGCCCTGACCTACTGGCTCCATCTTTTTGCGACCGTCGCCTGGGTGGGCAGCCTGGCAGGTGTCTCCCTATTGATCCTGCCGGCCATGAAGCGCTCCCTCGACTCGGCCAACCAGCTGGTCTTCATCGAAGCCATGCAGAGACGGCTGGAGCCAATCGCCTGGTTCAGCATGAGTGCACTGGTTCTCACGGGCCTGTTCCAGATGAGCGTCAACCCGCATTACGATGGGTTCCTGTCCACCAGCACCCAGTGGTCCCTGGCGATCCTGACCAAGCATTTTTTTGGGGTCGTGATGGTGGTTGTCAGCGCAGTCCAGACCTGGGAGGTGATTCCCGCCATCCGCCGGGCGATCGTTCGATCGAAAAAAAGCAACAACACGAGCGAGATCGAATCCCTGCGGAGACGGGAAATTCTGCTGCTGCGGATCAATTTTGGCCTCTCGTTACTCATCCTGCTTGCCACTGCTTTTGCCCGCGCCTCATAGGCTTGTTGCAAATAATACAGCCCATCCTGTACAGGGGTGGGCTATTTTCGATTAATCAGCTATCTACATTATTCTGGCACAACCACGTTGAACATGTATTCCTGCACGGCGACATATCCGCCCCCATAACGGACTCCCACCACCAGGTAGACAGGTGCAGCACCCTCTGCCATGCGGCTCGTTGGGCTCTTCGCTTTGAATGTGACTGCGAGAGTGGCGGTCGTGCCGCGCCCGGAACGGTCTCCTCCCTGGAGCGCGACCACGCCCTTGCCCGCATACTGAAAGGATGGCAGGGCCGTTGCAGAGATGAATTCCTGGTCACTCTGTACCTCGACGATAACGGTGTACACCTCACCCACCTGCATGGTGGCAGGAAGCCCCTGCACCAGAGTGAATGTTGTGTTGGGAACCGGATTGGCTGCCGTCACCAGCAGGAACATG